>CAYZVE010000040.1:3441-5352 GCA_964481805.1 uncultured archaeon
AAGATTCTTTCGATGTTGTTCCCAGTCAGTATTCCACCACATTTGCGACTACCTTACAACCAGTTTTAATTCTAAGTTTAACTATGCGAACTGATGGTTCTTTAAATTCTTCCCCGAATATCATTGATTCCTGAATTTGAACACCTTCTACTTGAGCAGAATCCATTCCACGAATTACATTTGGAGCAAGTAATTGAACATGATTTAATTGTAACCCCATGATTTTTGTAACTATTTTATTGGCAATTTTATCGAGTGCATATTTAGCGTTGGTCGCTATTCCACCTATAGAAATTCCCCATCCTTCCTTAATCTTTTGGATTATGTTGGGATGCGTTGCAGTATTCACAATTTCCGCCCAGAATTTAATTTTTCTTGCTATTGGGTCTAAAACAGCACGAATAATTCTTCCAACCCGATTTTCTTCGAGATTGGCGTGCATTCCCTTAACTTTAAGACCTGTATTTGGGTCAATTGCTTCCATTGTTCCAACATATATCGGTTGTCCTTCGGCTTGTGGAACTATGTTTGCCATTTCTTCAACGGTATAAAGATTTCCATTACGACTAATACCTTCGGCAAGTAATGTTCCAGTTATTATTGCAACGCCATGAAAAGATTCTTCTATAGAAATGCGGGCAGGAGAAATATACTGGAACGGAAACATTATCATTTGTTCTTCTATTTGACTCATTCAAAACATCCTCTTTTCTTTCGAATCTTTTTTGTTTTTCGTTTATTCAAGTAACCACGCCCATGTCTCTTTCTTCATGTTTTTAACATCTATGACGTGGCTTTCCAATTCTACTAAATCCATTTCCATCTCAGGAGTGACTAATATTTCTTTGAAATCGATAAAGTCAACACCCACATCTATATCAGTCACTAAATAAGTTTCATGAACTGCCATTCCATGTTTCTTAATCCACGCTCTCGCAGATGCAAGAGTATAACGACTTTTTGGAAACAGAACGCTTTGAATTTGAGACCCGCCACCCTGTCTAAAACCAATAACTGCTTTTATGCCAGCACCAAGAGTTTTCAATCTAAAACGCAAAAAATCTTTGGGACTGGCTACCCTTATTCTTATGAAGTTAGCAGTTATATCAATGGGCATTTAGTCTCACTAAATTCCGAGTTGTTTAAGATACCAATCTACTATTTTCTTGGCATCTGTTTCAATTTTGGCTTCAGTTATGTATTTGCCCCATTTATAGGTTTTAGGGTCGTGTTCAACGCCAAATTTCTTCGCACGTCTAACTAAACAGCGATAGATTTTCTTCCTAATAGGTTCAGGAAGTCTAGCCCCGAATGTTGATAAACGGGCGAATCCATTTCGAACGTGTACCGCATCTTGGGCAGGATAACTCCTGTCAGGACCACAAAATGCTGAAGCGGGTAGATTTTGGCGAGACGCATAACTTAGTTTTGCTTCTTGGATTTCCATACCTTCATAGTCGGCAATTGTCTTCACAAACATTTCAATATTATCCATTATATTCATCTCTCTATGATGATAGAACAGTATTGATTCTACTATATAAAGTTTATTCTTTTAATATACAGAAAGTGTTAGAAAATATTTAAGAAGCAACGAAAGATTCAATTCAATTCTATCTGGACAACGCCGAAAATGTCAGTCAATTTCTTTTTGGCAATAAAATCCACGGATGCTATGAATGTTTTCCAATTAGAGAAAGGAATCTCATTAAGTTCTATTTTTTCTTCGCCTGCAAATTTAAGCAAATCATCATATGGATAACTGTCACGTTCAGACTCAATTTTATCATCATGATATTTCCTTATTACAAAAACCATGCCAGATGGACCGCTAGTATTTGCATATCGTTCATCACCTGTAATTCTAACCACTTCAAGAAAAGCCTTATGATTAGAAAACGTCCAAAGATG
>CAYZVE010000040.1:5452-8464 GCA_964481805.1 uncultured archaeon
GCACCTAGAAACTGCTTTGGAGAAACTTTTATATATTGAGCCGATGCCTGTTCATCAAAATTCAACATGTTTGTAAATTCACCCAACTTCAACTTGACTTCTGCGAGACGAGCCGACACTTCTGGAGTTTTCGTTTCTACTGGTTTTGGTTCAGGCGTTGGAATTCCAGTTTTTACTGCACTTGGAGCTTCTGATTTCTGAATAGTATTAATTTGAGCACGAGCACCTTCAAAAAGTGCAAGTAATTTAGTAATGTTGATACTTATTTCCCTGAGTTCCTTACAACAATACATCAATGATATTTCTGCTGGCGGAATTTTAAGAACTTCCTTCTTTTCTTCTTTTCCTTCAGACTTTAAATCTCCTTCAGAAACGAATGAACCTTTCAGTTTTATGGGTTCAGATTTCTTTTCTTCAGGTTGTTCAGACATTTTAATCACATAACAGAGAGAGCATAAACAACTATTTAAAGGTTGCGGTTACGGTTCATAAAATTCGCAAACTTCCCACCACGTAACGGTCCGCTTTGCTTTAGGGCAATATTTTAAGAATGACCCGTGAATTTGCTTGTCTTGCGGATTATAGTCTGGGCAATTTCTGCAATTCCGACATTGGTGACTGGGCATAAAAATCACTACAAATAAAATAGAAAAAGAGATATTTAAATCTTATGGTTCACAAGCGTCCAAAGTTTTTCGACGTGGGTTTAGGTTCACATATTTCGGGAGTTTTTCAAATTGTCCTAAGGTTCACAAATAGCTAGAGTTTTTCAATTCGTCTTTAGGTTCACAACCCTCGTAAGTTTTTCAATTCGGTTTTAGGTTCACAAACCCATTGAGTTTTTCAATTTAATTAAAGGTTCACATTACTCTATCAGTTTCGCAGAGGTCTATTGGATGAATCCATTCGTTAGAGTTTAATGGAATGTTGCGAGCGTGTTGAGGAATTGTAACTGGTAATCCATATATTTCTTGGTATTTTTCCCATAGGATTGATATAAATGTTTTAATGAATCGTCTTCGACTAAGTGCTAAAGTGTTCGGAATATATTTTTTGGGATTAAGTTTCTTGGCTTCTTGTCGTGTTGATGCACCATACCACTTCTGAAGATAGTTTGGATAATTGGCTTTTTCTTCATCATGATAACGCTTCCATAAATCATAACACTTGCCTTTTTGTCGCAGAATTGCCTCGAAGAGAATATAGAACATTTTCCTTAATTTAGCATTTCCAACGATAGGTTTATTTGGTGCTCTAAAGTAGGCTCTTTTATCTTCATCATTTACCGCATAGCCACATAATTTAATCAGAGAACTACGAGCATTTGGTCTAAAGAGTTTAACGGTTTTTAATATTGGTTCAGGTAATATTTCGCCAGTTTTTTCTCGCTTTTTAATTCGCAATACTATATCAAGTTCAGCCCAATATGGTTCAATCCAAGCAATTATTTTAGCGGTTGTAAGTATCCCAATGCCTTTAACTCCACGCAACCATTCAATCCAAAGTCTATGACTTTCAACAATCGGACGCATTTCTCGTTCCATTGCATCTTCATAGCATTTGATTCCAAGGATTTTCTTTTTTCCAGCCCCTTCAATCGCTGACTTTTCTACACCTTCTACAACGCCCTGTTCTAATATGAATCCAAGACGACCAACCGTTGAACCAGTCCCTTGACTTATGGCTCGTATTTGATTTTCAAAAGAAATCCTAGCACGTTGCATACCTTCGAACTTATCAAGTAAACTTCTAAGATGAATCAATTGCTCTTCGGTTATTCCAGACGGCAAAGTTTTCATTTTTATTTCCTCTAAAAGAGAACTATTGCATAGATATATTTAAAGTTTGCGGTTCACAATAAGGGAATAGTTTTTCCAATATAGATTAGGTTCACAAACCGCTGAAGTTTTTCGATTCTCGGTTAGGTTCACAAACACCGTTAGTTTTTCGATTCACTTTGAGGTTCACGATTTGTGTGAGTTTTTCAAGTTGCAAATAGGTTCACAAAGAAATTAAAGGAATAGTTTAAATAACTCTGCAAACATGGCTTTCTGTTCTTCTAATGTAGATTTGAGGACTATTCTGTTCTTTTCAAAGATTGTTGTCCCGCCGAGAGCGTCTCCGACCATCCATATCTCATGTGGTTTTATCAGTTTGCAAACTTCAACGAAGTTTTGCCAATATCGATAGATTTTTTTGTTTGCTTCAGTCAATTCAGAGGATAAATCGTGTTCTCGTCCACCGAGAGTATATTTTGGTGGAGCAATCGAACAAACTTCGCCGATATGAAAATCTGCAATCGCTACTACAATGAATTTTGCATCTCTAAGCATTCCCAAAAGGTAATTTTCGACTATCACTTTATCTTCGGGAACAAATTTTTTCTTTTTGGCTTCTTCTTCTGGTGTTCCTGTTTCTTCATAAATCTTTCCTTCGAAATGATTGTAAACGAATGGTTTATAAAGCCATTTTTGTGTATGGACACGTCCATCCTTTGTTATGATTATGAAATACGCACCAATATCTGGTTGAAAGTGTGGAAAGTTAGCTAGAGCTTTCTGATATTCAATGAAGCTAGTCCAACATGGAAGATTGATTACTCTGAACGGGTCATCATCAATAGAACCACGTGTGGAATGACCATGTGCAACCACAGTCATGCATATATTTCTTGGCAATGCACCCTTAAACATTTGAAGAATGAATTTCTCTGCATCTCTCTGAGAAACTGTGTAAGGATTAATTGAAGCTAAACGTCTTGGATGCGTCACAAATGCCATTTTCCCATTATGAAGGTCTTCAAAACTCCATTGACCTTTATGTTCTGCATCAAATCCCATCAATTTCAACATATCTGTCAGTTGTGCTCCTACCAATGTATCATATGAACCGTGAACATTAGTTCCGTCCCATATCTTGATTTTTGGTTTCCAAGATTCAGGTTTCTTCTTACCCATTTCTAAATCACTTTGAATATTCTGTGGCAATCGTTCTATTTAAGTCTTGCGGTTT
>CAYZVE010000041.1:0-4088 GCA_964481805.1 uncultured archaeon
CCCATTTTATTTCCTCCTTGAAATAAACTTCGGTTATTCTAAGCTCACTCCGAAAAACGCTACTTCATCTACAAATGGAAAATGAAGATTTTAGTCAACTACTGCTGTATATAAATATCCGGCTTTCTGTGCTGTAACTCGAGGATCGTATGAACGTCCGGTTTCAATTGCATCACCTGCATTATCTTCATCTCTCCATTTCTTTGTCCTGGCAGTTAATCCGCCAAACAATTTATGAAGGAATGTATATCCGTGAGCTGGCTCATCAATTGCTGCTGATGCCGGTACGTAAGTTATCGCACAAGATTTTCCCCAGATATAATCTTTTGTGATTGTGGTTTGTCCCTGTTTAGAAGTTATATAAATAGCTTCTCCTACAAGATAATTCAACCCGAAAAAAGCAGCGATTAAATCATTTGTAAGAATTCCTTTCCCGGTGTATTTATATGCTTCTAAAAGTGTGGGATGTCTCTTTAACTGGTCATGAACCTGGGCGCCTACTATCATAGTATTCGGCATTACACCAATCTGTCCCTGCACTGTTCTTTTTGCTATATCTACATCTAAATCGGGATTCCCATCAGGATTATCTGCATCCCAATTATTTGCTGATGTTTTGGCTGCGGTCATTCCTGAATAATTTCCTGCTCCAAAAACCAGTGCTGCCACATCAACTTCAATATCCAAACTCACTATAGCCTGGAGATTCTTTGTCATTCTCGCTTCCGGGTCAATTATCGGGTCGCATAAATTCCTATCACGGTCTGTAAGAATATCTTTGTAAGAATGCTCATTGCATTTGTAAGTCTCTGTTGAAGCTGAGAAAGAATTAACTACCTGAGCAGGTCCTTTATTCGGTCTTACTCTCCCGTGATATCTCAAAAATTCCTGTCCAAAAATATAGAATGTATCTGTCTCCTTATCAACCGGTACAGGTTTCATTACTAACGGCCATATGTGTTCGGCATTTTTATAGCCTGTTGCTATTATTGATAAGGGTTGACTAACATGTATAGTTCCTCTATCTGGCATAACATTATCCTCCTTTTTTGTTTACTCTTTTTATAAAACACAATACTACTTCTATAGTCATAGACTATTAAATGTTTAATACTCCTATGCAAACTAACACCATTACTTCATCACCTTCAGCTCCATCTTGGAGAGCTATAGCACAAAAAATATCTTTAGTTGTACCTGCTACAACTCCTTGGCCGGAAGCATCGGATTTTAAATAATCGTTCTGTGTACATCCGCCAGAACCGATTTTCAAAAGTGCCGTTCCACCAATAGCAAATTCTACTGCTTCACCTGTATTGGGTTTATTCATTCTAATACCGATAGCTTTCGCACCTGCTCCTGCAGTTGTAAGAATCATATCATCGGTCACATACATAAATAAATTAGTAGCAGCTGAAGAATAATCAGCAGAAGATTTGAAACCACCTACTAATTGAGGATTACATCCTACTCCACTTATTGTCGCCATATCTATTAACCTCCTTTGGGCTTGTTAGCCTTTCTTCTCAACTAATTCCGGATGTGCTTTCTTTGTTTCTACCATTGCTTTCTCATAATCTTTTACAGAATCCAGTTTGTTCTCTTTTATATACTGCATTGAGAAGAAGTGGATTTTCTGTTCGTTCTCATCACCTAATTCCGAATCAAACTTAAATTCTTCTTTTGACTGATTTGCTCCTTCCTGTGACTTCTCTGCAAATTTCACAATGTTAGGAAGTGAAGAAATCAAGGATTTGATACTTTCAAAAAGAGATTTTTCTTCTTCCTTGCCATTTACAGAAAACTTAATCTTAGAACTTTCATCTGCATTTTCCATAATGGTCTGAATCATAGATTCATTAGCGGGAAGAATATGTCCCTCTTTTTTCTGTTCATCAATGAAACCCTTAATCTCTTTTGATTTCTGTTCAGAAGTGAATTTTGTTACTTTACCTTCAAATTCAGTTCTTTCTTTCTCTAACTTCTGAATCTTGTCGTCTTTCTCTTTTGCTTCCAGTTTAAACTGTTCGATTTGTTTCTCTAACTCTTTCTCTTTTGGTTCCGGCATATTATCTGGCTCCTTTGTAAATTTTTTCTTTTCAATATCCGCGCTTTTACATATCGGACATTGCCGACTCTTTTCATCTTTTATTTGCTCGTCAGTTAAAGTAAATTCCTGTTGACAACTCTTACAATAATGCACTATGTTCATATCTGATTTCTCACCCCCTTCAATATCTAAAGTAAATAACTCTTTTTCTGTACTATCCAAATAATTACTATAGAACTCTCCAAAATCATTAAGACCTATTACTGCCGGCACGTCCGCGCCCAGGAGTGCGACACCCATTAACATTTTTGGGTATTCTTTATTATTGAATTTCACGTTATTCCATATCTCGGAAGATACTTGTTTATATCCACCATTTTCTATAAATTCTTTTACTTTACGCGGTACATCTTTGAACGATGCTATCAGTCGGTCACCTATTCTCTTTAGATTCGTAATCCAGCCGGCTGCCGGGAATCCTTCCTGTTGCAGTAATGATTGTTCTGCAGAATGTCCTAATTTCAAGGGTATTTTAAGTTTATCTTTCAGGTCATCATAAGCCATAACGATACTATCCAGGTCTTTCTCAGTATATGTCTTGCCTTTCCATGTCCCTGCCCGGAATATCTCTTTATTATCTACGTTGAATGTCTGCTTGTCTTCAAGACTTGCCTTTTCGGATGCCGGCTCGAATGATATATATTTCTCGTTATGGTCTTTTAACCATTGCTTTGCTTCTTCAGGAGCAAATTTATTTTTATCAAATCTATATGCTTGTGTTTCAGATTTTCCGCCACTTATACCTAAAATGATATCTATTCCCGGTGCTATATTTTTACGGAAAAATTTCTCATATTGTCCTGGGTCTGTTATCCTTGCTGCATGCTCATTCGGATATGGCATCTTACTTTACCTCCCGTTGATTTAGTTTTTTGCATTTCTGAGGTCTTTGTATTTCAATGATAGCGTTCAATCTCGCTGTCGTGTCATTATCAAAATAACCTAAGTCGCATTTATCGTCTTCTAAATTCAAAAACAGACATCCATTACATAAATCAATATTTGATAACTTAATTCCATTTACTACCTGATTCATTTATCCACCAAACCCCTTATCTGGTAATTCCTTTGGTTTATCATTTACCTCATAATCCTCAAACTCAAAGATAGGAATAATAGTAGAACGACAATTAAAATGATTAGGGGGAGTAATGGAACTCCATATCGGGTCATTCGCTTCGTAAATTTTGCCATCCAGTTCCTCACATATTGATGATGTTCTGGCATCTATAATCGCCGAGAATTCATAAGCTTTTACAAACCCTTTCAAGTCCGGGTCCTGGTACATCGTTAATCTGCCCTGGTTATATGCATCATTAAAATTAGTGCGGACTACTGTCTCTATCCTCCCGGGGATATCTTCAATATTTTCCCATTCACCTTGAGAGTTTAATTGTTCTACCTGATATTTTTCATCAAAGAATTTCTCCAGGTTATACGTTACGGTATCAACGGTTTTACCTGTTTTTATCCCGTCATATAATAAACCCTTTATGTTTTTAAGTATATAATCCTTTTCTGTCCCGGTTAAATAAAATTTTCTTCCTTCAAAATACTTTAATGCGGCTTGTGGAGGCAAGTTCCAGCGATTAATCTTTGCGTATTTCTCTTGTGTTATTTTGCTCTTTACATCGTTTTTAGCGTGTTTTTTACCAAGTATAAAAGAATCTCTAAACATTTCACCGAACGTCATTTTTAGATCACCGAGGTATTTTAAGGTAAGGTTTTCTATCTCTTTTGAATTTCTATTCTCTATGATTTTCTTCCTGGCTATAGTACCGAGTAAATCATCTTTTATTTTGTTGATTATTTTGCCTACTTCAATTCCCCATTCGTATTCCTGATCGTTAAGGTCCTCTACCATCTGTTTAAAATCTATTTTCTTTTCATATTTATTAGGTTGACGTTGTAATTTATTAAATGAGAAAGATAATTTGCTTTTATTTAGTCCCGTTCCCCTGGGAGGCAAATCTTCTAT
>CAYZVE010000041.1:4188-8429 GCA_964481805.1 uncultured archaeon
TAGGATTACCAAGATTTCCGAATGGAGAGGGTTGTGCCGGCCGCTCTATTACCGGTGATGCCTTATCTCTCATAGGATAATCGATACTTTCTCTGATATAATCCTCATCTTTTTCTGTTTCTATAATAACTCCTTTATCAACAGCATTAATGAATATTTCAGCAAGTTTTTGTTTGTCTTTCTGTGACATAGGATTAAACTTAAACTTTGGGTATTGCTTTACATTAGCGTAATTCATATCTACAAGTTGCTTTATCATCTGTTCGTCAACTATTTCTTCTTCAATCTCTTCCCGGATGTTTTCTAAGATGAGCATAAACAATCCGAACTGATTCTCTCCAAGGTTGTATGATCCGCTTGGCGAATCGGTAAATCCCAGTTTATCAGGAAGCAGTATCGCTCTTGCAATTGATTTGTTATAGTGTTCTATCGCTTCAATATAACTGGCTTGGCCTCTTGTTTGCGATTCCAATATATCTATGTTTATATCATCTGGGATTTTGAATGCTGTTTTAGCTTGAATGTTTTTTAGCATTGTTAATAAATCAGATTGTTCATCTTTAGTTGAAGCTCCCCGGGGATACTTTGCTATTACTATACCCATACCAAACCGTTCAAGATATATATTCATAAAGCGTATAACGATATCTTTACTCCACCATGCCCGGTATGCAGCTCTTAGATCAGACGTGCCATAAAATTCGTCAAATTCTGATTCGTAGGAATAGATAACAAAATAATCCAGGTCGTTCCCGGATATCTTAACCGATCCCTTATTGGTATTCTGCTGTAGATATTCTAAATTACCGTAATCATCTATATTAAATTCAAACCCATGTGGCGGTCTTGTTTTAAATCTCTTCCAGCCTAACTTACCTTTATACGGTCCAGAATCATAAATATAAAATATTTTCTCTGTAACAGAGAAGCCGTAAGAAACAGCACTAAGTACTCCTTTTAATGCTTTTTTAAAGCTCTTTATTAAACCGTCTGTCATTGCATAAGTTATCTGGTCTGCTATCTCTTTATCCTGGGGGTCATCTGAAGCCGGTACTATTCTCCAACCACTTGAAAAGATTGCATTGATTTTTATTTTAACTACTGCTTTCACCTGATCGTCCCGCATCATTTTCTTATAGATATCCAATCCTTTTCTACCAACCAAATCATCGGGATTATAAGGTGCCATTTGCGAATCAGAATAATAAGGAGACTTATAGGATGTTATTTCTTGTTTCTCGTTTTTCTTTGTGGTAGATTCGGAAGTGGATTCAGACTGAAAAAAGGTTTTTACTCTATCAATTATATTCATAAGTTATTGCGCCTCTATTTGGTCCCAGTCAGCCCCTGTAGATACAGCATCCGGACTATCATTAATATCATTTTCTATTTCTTTAATATCGAATATTGCTTGTGGAGCAAATGTCAATGAAAATGCATCTGCTACATCCGGGCTTTCTATACCTAATTTACGCATATCTTCTTTAGACATAAGTTTTACACGTCTACCACTATCTACCTTGAACTTAATATCCAGCAGTTGCAGAAAATCAGAATTGTTTTCTAATGCTCCGCCATTTTTTAACCATTCTTTAGCTTCCCAATATATCTCTACCCGGGTATTAATAAACCGTTCACTTTCTTCTGCAGCTTCACCATTTATAATTCTATTTACATAAAATTCTAATTCGTGCAATCTATCGCTTACTCCATGGCCTATCCCAGTATCATCTACGAATATATCCTGCGGAAGTATATGTTCTTCTTTTGCTATCTCCTGGATCCTGCCTACTTCAAGCATAGTGTCCGGATTCCTGTTTTTATGCTTTAAATAGGCATAATTGTCGGTTCTTATCACATAAGCGTTGTAACAGCCCCCACCACCGATATCTACACCCATTCTTTTCTTACCTTTAGGAGTAACCTGTCTATTCATTGCTTCTTCCAAGAATGAATCGGCAAATAAGAAACTCCACCCTTTTTCATCTACTGAATCGGCATCCGGGAAGTTACATTCATAAAGCACGTCAAAGAACGCTTCTTTACGCATTTCATCTATAAATTCAGGAGTAACTCTGCCTTCTTTTATGGCTTGTTTATAAGCTATTTTTATTTTGTTGTATTTAGGGTCCCGATATGATCTAAGAAAATGATTACGCCTGAATGGGTTACCGATATCCATTAAGAAATTGTCTTTATGGCCACCCAACATTCTTTTTATCATTGAATGTAACGGGTCAGGCAATAATGATGAATCATCAACAATAATGTTTTGAGAGCCAAATCCTATTACTGCATTTATTACTGCCTGACTGTTTGTTGCTTGTGCTGATAACATTTGTATCTCTCCACCACGTTTAAACGTTAATCTGTTTTTACTACGTTCACGTCTTAATCTGTCATAACTACTGTCTGCATCTAATTCTAATTGAGAAGAAAATAACGGGTTATCAAATAAATGTCCTATTACATAATTCATTATGATTCTTGTCTTTTTCTCTGTTGCACCTATGATCGTCCACTTCTCCGGGAACGTCTCAGCTCGCAATATCAATGCCAGGGAACAAATCAAGGACTTACCGTACTGAGTTACGCAAGATACCCAGTTACGTTTAGGTTTCCTTAATATTATCGTTTCAAATATCTGTTTCTGTCCCGGGGTTATTTCTAATGGTTCGCCACTTTCAGTTTTAAATAACTTTACGAGTTTATATATCTTGTCAAGGTTATCTGCCATTATTTGAGTAAACCTTTTATTCTGTCAAAGATTTCGTTGAAATCGTTCTTATCCAGGCCATGTTCTACCTTATTCACATTCTGCCATCTGTCTTTTACCCTGTTACATAACCAAAATATTTGAGCGGTAACGTTCCCTGCAAGTGCCTGACTGTATAATGATGCTTCAACTTTGCTATCTGCAATCCCCTTTTTTATGGTGGCGGTTAAATCATTATATTTGATAATATCAGTAAAGGTTTTTCTTGGTAAACCTACTATATCAGCAATTTCTTTATCAGTTCTACCGAGTTCATAGAAAGCGAGAATTAGTTTTTTTTCATTATCGGTTAATATTTGTTTAGGTTTAGCCATTGATTTTTACCGCTTTTTGTCTTGTAAAATTTTGCCATCTGTCAATAATTACTTGACAATACAAAGGTTCAATTTCACACATAAAACAATATCTTCCTGCTTTATGTGATGCTATCATAGTAGAACCTGAACCGCCAAAGAGATCAATTATATTTTGTCCTCTTTTGCTACTATTTCTTATTGCCCGTTCTGCTAATGCTACTGGTTTTTGGGTTGGATGATATTCATTTTTTGATGCTCTTGCAATATCCCAAACTGTTATTTCTTTTGTTCCACCATACCAATTTGGTGATTTTCCTTTTTTGTAACAATAAAGCAATGATTCGTGTTTCAGTTTATATTGTGCCGATAATGAACCATATTGTGCTTGATTCTTATTCCAAATTATTAAACTTCTAATTTCAAATACTGCCTCAAATACTGCCTCAAATACTGCCTTACTTTTAAGTCCAGCAAACCATAAATATAATGCCATTTTATCTTTAGAAAATTCGTATATATTTTTAAGTGCTGGTAAATATAGCCCTGTATTTTTATCTCCAATTAAAATATTTCTTTTAGTAGTTCCTCCATCATATTCTACTCCATACGGAGGGTCGGTAAAAACCATATCCGCTTTCTCACCTTGCATCAACTTCTCAATGTTTTCTTTTTTAGTGCAATCGGCACATAACAAACGATGCTTCCCTAACTGAAATATATCACCTAATTTTATATTTGTTTTCTTTATTTCTGGAATTATATCATCTTTTTCAGAAACATCTACCTGAAAAATTTTGTCAAGTTCCGGGCTTTCAAATCCGATGTCAAGCAATAAGTCCTGATTGAAATTCGCTAATAGTTCAAAATTCCATCTGCCCTGATTTTTATTCAAACGTAAATTAAGCTCTTTTTCTCTGGCGATATCCGGGATATTGATATAAACAACCGGTATTTCTTTGTATCCCAGGTCCTTTGCTACCTGCAGGCGAAAGTGTCCGCCGATTACTATGTTCTTCCTACCGGCTGCAGCATTGGCCAGTATAGGATCTACTATTCCGTATTTCTTTATGCTTTTTGTAAGGTCGGATATTTCTTTTTCATCCCAGGTCCGGGGGTTGTAATCGGAAGACTTTAGTAATGATATCGGAACGTTGATAATTTTAAGGTTT
>CAYZVE010000042.1:0-8253 GCA_964481805.1 uncultured archaeon
TCTACCGAATTTGATGGAAATATTATCAGAAGTTATGATTTATGCAACACAGCAATTATAAATACTCACTTATTCAAAATAAAAAATTAATTAATTTTTGAGAAAAGACTATATGTTAGAGAATGATAATTTGCATTTTATTCTTGCTAGATTTAGTTCAAAATCCAACTTGGCTCTCAACAGGCCTAGTTGGGTGGTAAACATGCCACAATTGAGAAGAGAAGGACTTCGAAATGAATAAATTTATATCGAGGTGAATAAAATGGGTCCAGCAAAGAAAAAGAAATAAAATAATTGTCAATCCTAATTTTTTTAATTTTTTTTTGTTTTTTATTCTGGTAAATTATCGTTCGGTATATTCCTGACATAATACGAGTATTTTAAAAACATACTAAACCAATAGTTCTTGTGATAAAAATGAAAACAGAATTAATGATAGTCTTGTTCTTAGTAGCAGGACTTATAGGGATAAGTGCACTATCAGCATTTAAACCAATCAACATAAATCTAACAGAAAAAGATAGCTTAGTTGAACCAGAAAACAGTATACAAGTAACAGGCCAATCTATCCTTAATGTAGATACTGACAAAGCTGAAATAATACTTGGAGTAGAAACACAAGAAGAAAATGCATTGGATTCCCAGCAAGGAAATGCTGAGATAATGGAAAGAATTATGATAGCTTTGAAGAATAATGGGATTAAAACTAATGATATTAAAACTTACCAATATAGTGTTTATCCAATAAGAAACTACAACAGTAAAACTGGGGATTATCAAGAAATAATTGGGTACATAACAACAAACATGATTATAATTAAGACAACAGACCTTGACAATGTTGGTAAAGTTATTGATGCAGCAGCCTCTGCAGGTGCTAATAGATTTCAAGGAGTTAGTTTTGGATTGACAGATGAAAAGCAAGAAGAATATAGAAACAAAGCTTTGAAAGAAGCGTCTGAAAATTCCAGAGAAAAGGCAGATTTAATTGCAGATGGATTGGGTGTAAAGATACAAGGTGTCCTGAGTGCAAGTGAATCAAGTTATTATCAGCCTGTTTATTCAAGTTATAACATGGTTAAAGCTTCTGGTGAAAGCTATGAATCTACAACAGAAATTAGCCAAGGCATGATTCAAATAACTGCAACAGTAAGTGCAAATTATAGATTTGTTTAATAATCTTCTTTTTTTGCTTTTTTTCTTTTATCTAGGTTAGGATTTTGATACGTTACTTTAAGGGAATGAATTTTTTTCATTTTGACCATACTATGAGAGATATAACCAGCCACTTTATTTCTTGACATAGAAGAATCAAAAGTCATTGTTTCACCAAGTATATCCTTGTTCTTTTCAAAATCAGTTGAAAACTTATCAGGATCTGCTTCTATCAGTTTCTCTGAGAGTATTTTTATATGCTTTGTCCTTACATTACTCACTTATTTCACCTTGACATGACTTATTAGGGTTTAGAATATAAGAATTTAAAGGTTATTGGGAGGAAATTATTAAAATGTATAGCCTGTTTTTTCACCTATTCTATAGGCTATTCTTCGCAAATATTCAGTATTATAAACATCATCAGACAATTTTATCATATATTGGACTATTAAACCACCCATTGGAACATTTACATAAAATATTGCCATTGACCTTTTTAGTTGATTTCTTTTATCCCTTCTCCCAAACATATTAACCACTTCTTATACAGATTCTCTAAACTTAAGTATTTATATAGTTTAGTAACTGGACAATAGTGATATTAAATCAATTTATTCCTTCTTTTTCAATAACATCTTATGAACAACTTCTCAAAAGTCTTAAGATACTACTCCCAAAAAGAAGTTCAAGAAGCATTGTTAGAAATCTCCAAAAAAAGAGAGATAGTTGGTGTATATAATAATGGTGCTTTTGATAAAAGGCCTAACATCCTCGCTTATCCAAATGATATAATAGAAATGGTTAAAAATGGTGTGGTTAGTTTTCATGGGTCTGTAGAAAAATGGTCCAATCCAATGTCCCTTGCGTCTGGAATGACCTCTCAGCAACTCAATGAATTAAGGACAAGCTGGGATTTAATTCTTGATCCTGATTGCCATGATTTCGAGCTCTCGAAAGTAACTGTTAAAACCATCTGCGAAGCCTTAGAAGATCATGGAATAAAGAATTACTCGATCAAATTCACTGGGGGAAAATCCTTTCATTTGGGAGTTCCATTCGAATCATTTCCCCAAAAAATTAACGGGAAAGACCTTGAAAAACTATATCCTGATATTGCAAAGACAATAATAAAATACCTGAAAGATTATATTAAAGAGACGTTAAGAGAAAGATTTCTTGAGCTGGACAATCCTGTGATGCTTGCAAAAAGGGTCGGTAAAGACATTCAGGACTGCATAGATGAGGATGGCATAAACCCACTTAAGCTTGTTGAAATTGACAGTATGGTTGCCTCTCCTCGCCATATGTTTCGCCTTCCTTACAGTCTTCATGAAAAATCCTTGCTGGTCAGCCTGCCAATCAAATTATCAGAGCTAGAAAAGTTCCAGAAAGAGGACGCAAACCTTTGGAAAGTGAAAGTAAACACAAAATTTTTAGGAGAAAAATCAAAGCTCACAGAAGCTAGCGGATTGTTGGTTGAGGCATTAGATTGGTCTGAAAGGTTTACTCCCAGCAACAATGAAGAAGATAAAAAAGAATATAAAGGTCCCAAAAGAGAACTAAAGGAAGTTCAAAAAAAATATTTTCCGCCGTGCATAATTAAGATTCTTGAAGGCGTGCCAGATGGCAGAAAAAGATCAGTTTTTACAATTACTACTTTTCTCCAAAATATGGGATGGCCGTGGGATAAAATTGAAAAGGAACTAGAAGAATGGAATAAAAGAAACCCCAGCCCTCTGCCAAAAAACTACATTAAAACCCAGCTGAGATGGCACCAAAGGCAGCCCAAAAACCTTCTGCCACCTAACTGCAACAATGATAATTATTTCAAGAATGTAATTGGGGAAGTTAAGGATGATTGCTGCAACGGCTTAAAAAATCCTGTTAATTATGTTTTTAAGAAATTGAAAAGGAAACCTCAAGAAAAAGATGATTTAATAGAAATTTAACTTAAGATTTAGTGTAAATAATAAAATTTTCAACCCAATTTTAACAATTATCGAGAAGAAGAAAACCATCTGTAGGACCAATGACAACCATGATCATCTCCTATATCAAAAAGTACGTTATCAAGTCTAACTTCAACTCCTCTTAAAGTGTACCAACCAGTTGGGCTTCCTGTTTGTGAATGCCATTCTTTCAGACCTTCATATAAACTTCTGTTAAAATAGACTTGGCTGCCTTGTCTAAGGCTTTTAGCAACTTCATATGGTATACTAGGCATAATAATCACGCTCTCTGATTACCCCAACTATAAGAAACATCTAATCCAGATGAATCCCCTGTTCTTCCAAGTGAATCTCCTGCTCTTCTAAGATATTCACCTAATTCAATTCCTGTTGATTCAACATCAATAAAAGCATCTTTCACCCAAAAAGTAATTGTTCCGTCAAGTCTAAACCCAAATCTAGGTAAAGGTGTTATTTCATTTCCAGATTCAATGCCATCTCTAATCCCATTAATACCAGAATAACCTGGTCTAACAGAACTGCAAAAACCCAACGAAAAATCTACAAGTTCGGTAAAAGACCCATGAGCTATATAAGTTAAGCCTCCATTTCCTCTTTGTACATAAACACTCATATTATCTAACATTAATATTCTTACTATTTAAACATTTCTATTTTTTACTATATAATAGTAATAACATTAAAATTCCACCACTTATTTCAACTTTCTATCCTATTTATAATATATGCCGGAAGATAACCAACAAGAAGCAATAACCTATGAATACATTAGAAAAATTCAGAGGGAAGAACAAAATGACGTCAAATTATCCAAAATTTCAGATGATTTCTATGATAAATGCAATAATTATCTGGAACAAAAGAGTATATTGACAAAGAAAAAAAGCGATAGATCGAGTGAACTAGAAGTAGAAAACATACAGAGGGTATTGGAAGATATATTTAATAGGAGAGAGACAAAAATACTTCAACAAGCTGTTTTTGTCACAAGAACAGGCATCCCAGTCCTGAACCTCATAAAAATAGAAGAAAAATTCTTCAAACAGCTGGTTGAGTTATTAAAATACCAAAGGGAAAAGACTTTAAATATATTAACGAAAAAAACTAAAGAAAAGAAAGAAACAAAACTACAAAAACTTAAGTTCACACAAGATATACCTGCATTCATGGGGCCTGACCTTAAGAAATATGGCCCATTTAAAGTGGGGGAAGAAGTGAAAATACCTTCAGAAAATGCAGAATTAATGGTCAAGAGTGAAATAGCAAAAATGGTGGAATAAATGGACGTGCCAAAAAATCAAAGATTGTATTGCCCTAGCTGTAAAAAACACACGGATCATATAGCAGAAGTAACAAAGAAGAAACAAAGAAGAAAAGTCGCCCAAGGGCAGAGAAGATACTTAAGAAAACTTGAAGGTTATACTAGTTTTCCCAGGCCTAAGCCAGACCATGAAAAATCAACGAAAAGGACTGATTTGAAATATAAATGCTCAGAATGCGGTAAAAAGCATGAAAAAGGCAAAGGAATCAGGAATAAAAAGTTTAAATTTGTTAAGAAGTAAGGTGTAATTGATGATAGCAAAACAACCAACAAGTAAGTTCTTAGAAGTAGTTTGCCCTAAATGCAAGAATGAGCAAATAATCTTCAACAAGGCTTCAAAGAAGGTTACATGCCTTGTTTGCGGGAATATTCTTGCAGAGCCAACTGGTGGAATGAGCGATATAAAAGCTAAGATTGTTAAAGTACATGGTTAAAGATTTTAGCATTCTTTTCTAATTATTATTATAAGGTGATTAGTTAATGGCAACACTACAAGATGTACAAAACGTTTGTCTAACCAGGGGAATAATATATCCTACAGCTGAAATATACTCAGGTGTGTCAGGTTTCTTTGATTTTGGGCCTGTTGGAACATCAATAAAGCATAAATTCATCGATTATTGGAAGGAAACATTTGTTAAAAGCCATGATAATGTATTTGAAATAGACGGTTCTACTATTCTCCCAGAAAAAGTACTCAAAGCATCAGGCCATGTTGATTCATTTGTTGATCCAATTTCCCAATGTAAAAAATGCAAAAGCATACACCGTGCTGACCATTTGATTGAAGAAAAAACTGGTAAATTTGTCGAAGGTAAATCTTGCGAAGAACTGACAGAAATAATAAAGAAAAATAATATTATCTGCCCCAACTGTGGAGGGGAATTAATGGGCATAAGAGTCTTCCAATTAATGCTAAAAACTGATATTTCTCCAACAGGAGGCCAAATAGGTTATTTAAGGCCAGAAACTGCCCAAAACATATTTACTTCATTCAATAGAATATACAGAACTACTCGCTCTAAGCTTCCAATGGGTATAGCTCAAGTAGGGCATTCATTTAGGAATGAAATATCACCAAGAAACTTCATAGTTAGGGTGAGAGAATTCAGCCAAATGGAAGTTGAAATGTTCTTTGACCCACGAGATGACAGTTGCGAGTGGTTTGATGAAGTGAAGGATGTCAAAATTAACCTAGTAACACGAGAAGCTCAGCAGAAAAACGGTAAAATGATTAATACTTCAGTGAAAGAAGCATTCGACAAAAAAATTTTGCCAAATAAGTGGATAGGGTATTTCTTGGCAAAAGAGTTTCATTTTTATAAGTCTTTAGGCATTCCTGAAGATTGCCTGAGGTTTAGGCATATGCTCCCAGAAGAGACCCCACATTATTCAAAAGGTAATTTTGATTTGGAGATTAAGTTTGATTTTGGGTGGAAAGAGACTGTTGGAAATTCATATAGGACTGACCATGACTTAAAAAATCATATGAAGCATGCTAATGTTGATTTAAGCGTAATAACAAATAATGGTAAGGTTATTCCTCATGTAGTTGAGCCATCTTTCGGGGTAGAAAGGACTATTGCCGGTATTTTACTTCATAATTTTGTTGAAGATAAGGAAAGGGGTTGGAACTGGTTTAAATTTCCTGCCAAGATTGCCCCTTATATATGCGGAGTGTTTCCTTTGGTTAAAAAGGATGGATTAGCAGAAAAGGCTAAAGGGATAATAGAGGATTTGAAAAAAGAAGGTTTTGATGTATTTTACGATGAATCTGGGTCAATTGGAAAAAGGTATGCCAGAAGTGACGAAATCGGGATCCCAATAGCGGTCACTATAGATTATGACACTCTCAAAGATGATACTGTTACTGCCAGAAATAGGGATTCCACTAAACAGATTAGAGTTCATGAAAAAGATCTTAGAATATTCTTGGAAGGGGTTTTGAGAGGGTTAGAATAAAAAAATTATTTTGATCCGCCAAATCTTTCTACAAAACTTCTTACTCCAACTTCCATTTTTTACTTGTTCTATATTAAGTTTATTGGTTTAATCTTCTTAGAAATTCACGAGCAAGTTCTTCATTATAAACTTCTATAGTTATATTCATAATTTGTAATTCTTGAGAAGGGTCATAAGTTAAATGTAAAATATTTTTATTTGGGGGTCTTCCAAACATTCTTTTAATTCCAGGTTGTAAAATACCCAAAGATGTATTACCATGACTCATATCGCCTTTTGATAATTCAACACTATACCCACATTTACCAGCTGCACCCATAACTCCATTTTCCATTTGAGCAACTGTTTTATATCTTGTTTTTAATGTCCTTAATAAATTTCCAACATATTGATCAATACTACTACCAGCAACAATTGCATAATCACGTACAGGTATTATAATCACCAATAATATTCTATTTTTTTGTTAATTTAATGCTAACCTATACAAAAAATCAAATAATTTTCTATCAAAGAGAAATTCATTCAATAATCTAAATTTTAACAGGAATTCTTTCTTTATCAATAACTTTTTGCATAGCATCCACACCCAATACCCATACAAGTTCTTTTAACTTAATCACCCCCCGATCTCAGAGTCACCCACCGAGTCCTGAGTTTTCAGAAGAAATTAAGGCTAAAATTTGGAAAAAACCGAGTCTTGAACACAACCAGTAAATAATAGAAAAGTTTAAATACTAGCTCAAGTATTACTGAAAAGGAGTAAAATGGAATTTTACGAAATTTTATTGAATATAACCAAAAAACCAGAACTGCTAATAGGAGGACTTGTTACAATATTCACTGCTATTAGTGGGATTAATTTTCTTATATCAAACATGTGTAGACCACCCTTTTTACACATACGTTCTTATTCAAATTATATTAATGACCAAGAAGCAGCAGGATTAAAAGAAGCAGCATATAGACATGGATTAAAGATCCTCATAAGAAACGGGTATATTTCCAGAAGACGTTTGCGAACTGATTATGAAGGATTTTTAAGTCAAGAAGGTGCCAGACTAATATTTGAAAGAATTAAAAATACTGAAGATGTAACAGAAACTAGTGAGGAGCTGCTTATATACAGGCCCTTTTACAGAATGAGAAACGGTTTTGAAAGGAGAAATACAAAATATATAAAAAATAACCCAATTCGTTTTCAAGAGAAAGGTTCCGATTTAGTAACTGACCAATACGGAAAACCTATTGATGATTTAAGAAAATAATTATTCCTCTACGATGACTTTGCAAGTAGTAGACAGCTTAATATCTGCCCTGTGCAAAGCTAATTTTCCATCTTTAATGTCTTTTTTATTAAGTTTGAGTGTCATTATTCTTTGCCCTCTTCTAACTATAGCTGCCCTTCCTTTGGGTTTTCCGAATGATTTTCTCATACCCATTGAGAATCTATCTGCACCAGCACCTGTAGCTAGAGTGTGTTCCCGAAGAACTTGATGAGGAAATAAGAGTATCTTTATGAAATAATTCTCTGGTGTAAGTATTTTTTCCAAATATTTATTTGAGCTAATCCTAGCAGCTTCCAAGGAATTATCTCTTATCTGAACCGGCCTTTCGGCAACCAAATGCATAGTAGTGTCAAAATTTTTTTTCTTGTTTCCCATCTCAAATATATGAATTTTCAAATCAGGGACCCCGACTACATAACTCTTCTTAGGTTTTCTTTCAGATATCCTAGTCCAAGGCCTTTTTATTCTCCTTGTACATCTTCCTGGCCTCAATCCCATATTAATCCTCTTCTAGATATTGAGAGTTAGGATTTTTAAAGGTTTTGGTGATATC
>CAYZVE010000043.1:0-4651 GCA_964481805.1 uncultured archaeon
TGTACAAATATTTGGCACAATCTAATGCTTATTGGCTAATTATGTCCCACAGTCCGTTGAAGATTGAAATCTTGCCAAAAAATTTTATCATTTTAATTCAACCAATTAAACCAATCTCAACTATTCAAATAATAACCAATGCTAAAGCATACTAAGCGTTCAAATTTTGTCTCTTTTGAAAATATATATTTCCTCTAAAAAATCCTTCTACTCAAGAATAACAGGCTTGCCAGCATATTCTTCTTCAATTTCTTTTAATTTTTTGTTAGTAATATCGACTTTATTTTCAAGTTCCCTCAGGTATGTAGGCATCTTCGCTTTCAATTCTTCATTAACATTCACAGTTTTTTCAACCAATGATTTCAATGACGACAGCTCATTTATAACTTCTCCGTGGGCTCTTTCACGGTTTTCCAGAACTTCAATCCTTTCATTAAAATTATTGTTGAGGAGTACTAATGTTTTTTCAATTTCATCTATTTTCATTTCCAAAAGGTTAATTCTTTCTTTTATATCAATTGGTTGAAATTGATATTTAGTAAATTTAGATTCAGGCTCCTTGCTTGTTGGCTCAAAAATATTGATTACAGGAGATTTTGCAAGTTCAAAATATTCTTCCTCTATTTCTTCTATTTCTTCCACTAACACACCTGTAATTATTATTGTTTTTTCTTATTTAACTCTTTAATTTTTTTCTTGAAAATTTCCTTTCTCATCCATAAATACCAAACACCAACTATCCCCAAAATTATTGCTTCTTGCCAGACAATGTTGTGAAGTATTTTCAAATAATTGGCATCAAATTCTAACCCAACAATAATCGTTATGAACACCCTGAATATATTAAATAAAAAGAAAATAGGAACCCATATACCCAAAAAACTTAACTTCTTTTTCAACTTTCCTGGAGATGCCAAGACCAAAGCAAACAAAGAATAGGCACTCTTCCACCCGATGCAATCCCTGGAAATATCTATTGACAGATCCCCAACATGAATAAAGAATCCAGAAATATTGGCAGAATAACCAAATATTCTTAACATATACCCAATAAGATTGGCAAACAATTCTTGAATCAAATAAAAATTAACATCAAAATAAATTATCGCATAGAATGGAATAAGCAGTAGATTAAACTTTAATAAAAACCAGAAGATTTCCTTTATAATCTTCTTTTTTTGTATCCGTTTACCCATTGAATAATTCCTAACTTTCTAGCTTTTTTAAGTTTTTCATTGAATTCATTTTTCTTGACAACAGATATATTGTCAATTTCTTTAATTTCAATTTCTTTGGCATCTATTAAAGGAAAATTAAGCCTTTCTAGGATTTTTTTTTCTGGGATATTCAGGGTTATCAATGCTTGAATATTATACTCATTTAAGAATTGAATATTAATGGGGTTATTTGTTGATAAAACTCTGTTCTCGAGGTCAAACATGCCATTTAATAACCTTAGTTTGTCAAGATCAATCTTATCCAAATTAAAGATCGGAGTATATTCTTTATTTTCTAGTTTTCTAAAGATTTTCAATTTTTCTATAACTATTTCTCTCTTTTCCAATTCATTCTCTAGCTTATGTATTCTTTCATTTTCTTCGATTGTTTTTTTATCTTGAAAACTTTCAGCTTTTACCCTTTGATTCTTGAATTTTTCATCAACCTTTTCTAATCTTTGCTTTAACGTTTCGTTGTATTTTTTCAAAATATTAATATCGTTTTCTTGCCCTTTGATTTTATTTCTTAAATTTTCAGTTTCTTTGGGTGTAATTTTTTCAAATTGCCCCTTTTTATTTTCGATAAATTTTTCTTTTTTTATTCTGATGTCATTCAGCACAAAATTTATAGCTTCATTTATATTTTTAGCTTCTTTTTGGATCAATGCATTAACAATCTCGCCATAAAATTCGCTTAACCCAAGAAATGAAATGGTTTTATCAGTTTTTTTAAACAGATCTGAATAGCTCCTGTGTGCTTTCAACGCCGATGCTAATGCGTCTCTTTCATGGTCATTCTTTACAACATCAAGATAATTTTTTATGATATTATATTTTTCAAGGTTAGATAAATCTTCTACTGGATTAAATGCTTTGCACCCAAGAGAACTAGCGAGTTTTTCAACATTCTTTGAAAGAGAATTTTTGTCGCTGGCAATTATAATTGGTTTTCCCCTTTTTGTTATTTCTTCGACTATTTCTTTCCTTAAAAATTCTTTTTTGCTTTTAAGGTAAAGAATATTCCCGCTTGTATCTAGTATAGCCAAAGCGGCCGTAGTGCCTGGATCATATCCAACTATAATAGGTTTACCCATTTAATCAACATATTTTTCGTTCATTAACTTATTGAGTTTCTTTGCGAGTGCCTTTCCGATGCCTTCTATTTTTATTAGTTGTTCTTCTGTTGCATTGCTAAATTTTTTGATTGTCTTAAATTCTTCTAAAATTCTTTTGGAAATTTTAGTTGACACCCCCGGAAACCCTGAAATAATATGCTCTTGTAATTTTTTTATATCTTTCGGTTTCTTCTTGCCTTTTATGCCAACTGGCCTTTCTGATTCAATCTGCTCTTTTTTTGCGAACCAGTACACTGTTTTTGCTGTATCTTCTTCATTTTTTGTCATTATGATGGGGATTTCATAATCAAGAATAACTGAAGCTATAGCAGCTTTTATTGCATTCTCGTTCATACTTTCCCTAAAATTATTCCCTTCTATTATTATTACAGGCTTGGTGAAGTTGTCCTTCAGTTCTTCCAGCTGTTTGAACAGCCTGCCGTCGATAATAGAGTTGATGAAGTCACTTGAGGTTTTTCTTTCGATACAGACACGGTCACTGCATAAATAATCCCCTACTTCAAGGCTCATTTCCTTGACTATCCCATTATTTTTTTCTAGCAAACCTTTGATATTCCCATCTTCTCTATGGTCTACAAATATTACTACTTGGTTTTTTGATTTTAGAATATGCTGCATTTAACTCACAAAATCCTTTATTGTTTTAGGTTTAAAATTATTCCCTTCTTTAAGGCCTTCCAATATACTTTTCATCCTTTTTTCTTTATTGTAAGCAGACCAATAATACCATTCATCCCTTGTGTTTTTGGTTATTAAAAATATCACTTTACCAGCTTCAGTTCTTCCAGTTCTTCCTCGTCTTTGAATAGTTCTGATTTCGCTTGGAACAGGCTCATAAAAAATAACTGAATCGACAGCAGGTATTGATAAGCCTTCTTCTGCTACACTGGTTGCAATCAGAACATTAAAGATCTCAAGCCCAAATTCATTGATAGTTTCAATCTGCTCTTTTTGTGATAAGCTCTTCCCTTTTTTTTTCGCTTGCCCATAAAATTCTCTCGCTTCTATTCCTTTTTTCCCAAGAACTTTTGCTATTTTTGAAACACTGTCACGATAATTTGCAAATACAATTATTTTTGAGGTAGGTTTTTGATCTATTTGTTTTTGAATAATTTCTAAGAGTTTTTTTAATTTCGGGTGCTCTACATTTTTATTAAATAATTTTTCTGTCAGTTCAATCGCTTTTTTTACCCTAAAATCCCCAAGAAGTTTTTTTGTCGCGGATGATTTTTCATCTTTTGTCAATTTTTCAAAATATTGAGTAAGGGAAGATATGCTCTGAGTTTCAATTAATTCAATAGCATGGCTTATTTTTATTGCTTGTGCACATGACAGCAATGCTTTGAGTGCTTGCCAATCTTTTGATTGGCTATATTCCTTTCCCAGCATAATCTGTGTCATGAGTAAATCTTTTTTGGAAGCTTTTGGAGAAGGAATTGCTTTTGCACTAAGAAGGTCATATATTTTCTGATTGTAAATTTTTTGCAGGGTTTTTTTTATCTCTTTAAATTCTTCCGGCAATTCAACATACACTTTTTCTATTTCTGTCTCCTGAACATAAGGCTTGACATCTTCATCTTCCTCAGTCCTTATTTCAACTGCTTGAATGTGTAAGCTTTTCTTAACCTCTTCTATTTTATCTTTTATTCCACCAGGTGAAGCAGTCAAGCCGAGGATTAATGAGTTAGGATTATTTTTGATGTATTCATCTACAACTGTTGTATATGCATATTTTTTCACGGATCTATGACATTCGTCTACGAACAAGATACTGAAATTCGCCAAATCAAGGATTTTGTTTTGTATATCATTCTTAATTAATTGGGGTGTTGCGAAAAATAATTTACCTTTTTCATAAAGAATTTTTCTGTCTTTTGCATGTATTTTTCCAGTGAGAGAAATAAAGTCACCTTCCATTCCGACAATATATTTTTCAAAAGTTTTCATATGCTGGTTTACAAGAGGTCTGGTCGGGGCAAGCATCAGGATTTTGCTTCCAGGAAATTTTTCCATCCTATAGGCAGCAACAAGTATTGCCACAAAAGTCTTTCCCAATCCTGTTGGAAGTATACACAAAGTATTCTTTTGGCTGGCCGTGCTTGCTATCAATTCCTGATAGAGTCTTGGCTTGAAATCTGGATCCAGCAATTTTAGTTTCATAACTAGGATTGGGTTTTGAAAGATTTAGTTTTATAAGTTTCTTTCCAAAGCTCTCTTCAGAAATAATTCCTGTGTAAAGCCCACAAATTTATCAACAACTTTACCGTTTTTTTCAATGATTATTGTGGGAACTTCTTT
>CAYZVE010000043.1:4751-8137 GCA_964481805.1 uncultured archaeon
TACGATTATAAAAAAGTTAAACTCAGTTTAAACAAAAAAGAATTCCTTAAGCAGCCACCTACTCATTGGAAATATTGGATGTTTTATCCTGTTGACCCAAAAAGAAAAATAACTATGGGGGAAGGAGGGACACCATTGATAAAATCTAAATTATTCGACAATGTATGGTTTAAGTGTGAAGGAATCAACCCAACAGGCTCATTCAAAGATAGAGGATCATCAATAGAAATAACAAAAGCTATTCAATTAGGTGTGAAAAATGTGTGTTGCGCATCTACCGGTAATATGGGTGCATCTGTAGCAGCTTATTGTGCCAGAGCAGGGATGAGATGCAAGATATTTCTTTTTGGGAGGGCATCCAATATTAAAATAAAGCAAATTGAAGCACATGGGGCAGAAATAGTTGAAATAAATGGGGATTATATTGAAGCTTTAGAGAAGTGTGAAGAATTCGCTAAGAAGAATAATTGGTATTTAATGGGTGATTATTCTTATCGTAGTGAAGGTCAGAAGTCAGTTGGTTTTGAAATTGCTGACCAAATGAATTGGGTTCCCCCAGGCAATGTCCTCGCGCCAATGGGTAATGGGACTTTGATTTATGCAATGTGGGATGGATTTAAGGAATTAAAAACTATGGGATTGACTGATAAATTGCCAAAAATGATAGGTTTCCAATCGGAAGGGTGTTCCCCAATTGTGAATGCTTTCAAAAAAGACTATACCATGGTCTCCCCAGTTGATAATCCTAAAACACTTGCGACAGCAATAGAATGTGGTGATCCATTGGATGGAAAGAAAGCCTTAAATGCATTAAGAGATTCTGGTGGATTTGCTGAATCATTGACAGATCAAGAAATAGTAGATGCACAACTGCTGCTTGCTAGGGAAGAAGGATTATTTGTTGAGCCTTCAGGGGCAGTTTCATTGGCAGGCTACCTAAAGGTTAGAAAGAAATTGAATGGAAAAGTAGTTTGTGTATTGACTGGCCATGGATTGAAAGGTTTGTAAAAGATTTATTTAATTAAAAATCAAATTATTTGTTGATTGTATGAATAAAAAAATTATTTTTGTAGTTGGAATAATCGCATTTTCCCTGTTTGTAATCTGGGTATTTTCTTCATTTGATTTATTTTGGTTTCTAAAACATGGTGGTAAGATTGTCGGCAAGCAACAAGCCTTTTGTTATGATACTGATGAAGGGCTGGCTTTCTATGATAAAGCAATAGTTTATGGAAAATCTTCCAATGGGATAGATTTTAGATATTATGATTCTTGTGCAGATGACAATAAACTTCAAGAGTGGAATTGTGTTAACCTTGAGCCTGTTTTTAATTTCTTTAATTGCCCTAGGTTATGTTTTAATGGGGCTTGCAAGATTTAATTCATCTTTTATTAAATAGAATCTCAACTACATCATTATCCTTTAACTCATAACTAGCTCCTAATTTTCTCTTCTTTTCAGCGTCTAAACCCCCAATAAACTTATCAGCCATATCAGAATGAACCATTGCAGCGAACTCTTTCATGGTCGTTCCTCTTTTCACTAAATAAGCATCTGGCAAAACATTGCCTTTTTTATCTGAAAGCTTATTGGCATCAGCAACAGGGTAAGCAACAATATAATCAAGAACACCAAATACAGCTTTATTCAAACATCCCTGTACACCAGTTGATCCATATTTTTCTAGAACATTTTTTTGGATGAATTCTAATCCTGCCTTCTGTTTTTCATCTATTTCTCCAATAATTTTCATCTTGCCATCTCTGTATTCAATCAAATTTTTCTCTTTCGCATTTTTTAATGCAATTTCAGCAGCTGCACAAACAGGAATTATTGTTAATTCTGGAAAATTCTTTTTCAATTTCTTAAAATTTCCTTCAGACAATGGAAGATCAATCTTGTTTGCAGCGATTATTATCGGCTTGGAGATTTTCCTGAGATAAGAGGAGAATTCTTCTAAATTATCTATACTATATTCTTCGAGGCTTCGTTTGATTTTTTCTTTTGTTATTCCTAAGCCTGTTAAATGTTCTGACAAAATATCAAGGATTTCTGCTCCCCCAAAATTCTTCTTTTTTTTGTATTTTTCTAGCGCACGCTCTATTATTTTTGCAAACCATAAATTTATTTCCCTTTCTAGGAATTTCACATCTTCACTTGGATCATGATCTTTTGCTTGTTTTCCTTCAGCATCCGTCAGTCCTGAGCAATCGACTACGTGTATCAGGCAGTCGGCCTGCCTTAAATCGTCTAAAAATTGATTTCCCATACCTTTTCCTAAATGGGCATCTGGAACTAAACCTGCGACATCAATTAGTTTGACGGGTACAAATCTTTCACCGTCAATACACAAGGAATTGTTTGGCTTGCATTTAACCTTATATTTTTTGCATGAACACTCTATACTCACATACCCAATGCCTATGTTTGGCTTTATTGTTGTAAAGGGATAATCAGCTATCTGCACGTTTATCATCGTAGCCGCTTTAAAAAATGAGCTTTTCCCACTAGATGGTTTTCCTACAAGTCCTATTTGCATAATAAATTATTGGGTAGAAGAATTTTTATATTAGATTAACAACCAAAAAAATAACATCTCCAAATAGAACAGTAACTATCAAAGCAATAGGAAATGTTGGCGCGAACCTGACTCCTTCTTTAATGACAATATATTTTTTGTCAGACTTCTGAAATTCTTTGAGTTGTTTTTTGGTCAATCCCTCCCATATTTTAGAATTTCCAGGGACATCACCCTCTTTAAGTTCAGATATTTTTATTTTCTTTTTGAACCCAATTTCTTCTACAGTCTTTCCAAATCTCCATAAAATAAACATAAAAGAACTTATGGCAATGAGAATTAATCCAAAAGCAATAAGTTCATTTGTCGCAATAATTTCAGGATTTTTATTGGCTATAAAAATATTGATAATTAAAAGAAAGACAATTATGCAAAAATTTATAAAAACCAATTCCTTGAAATGATTTTTGAAATCAGTAAAGAATGAAATGAATATTTTTCTGTTTAAGATAGCCATGACGAAGATATAGCCAATCATATAGAACGCCCCAATAAAGAAGATATTAAAGAAAAAACTAAGCGGAAAAGGGAATAATCTATTTGCTGAAGAGAATTGAGGAAGGAGAAAACCTATAGCTGACAATATCTTAGCATCTCCTCCCCCCCATTGGCCTGTATGGTAGAGAAGAAAACCAAAACCAAGAAACAGCAACCCAACGAGAAATGAAAGTGCTATTGGTATGTAAGACCAAATGAGATAGGATTTTATCAAATTTCCAACTACCCCTATTCCCATCATCACATAAGGTATTTTATCCGGGATTTCTGTTGTTTTTAAATCAATTAACCCTGCGAGAGTTGATCCTA
>CAYZVE010000044.1:0-7975 GCA_964481805.1 uncultured archaeon
ATCACCTGGTATATAATTGGGTTTCTATTTAATAGAAGTTATTCAACAGCACCCAAAAAATTGTCAAAATATCAAGAATTTAAATCTGAAATATAGAGGATTTTATAGATGATGAAATGAAAGTGTCTTCAAGAATTCTTTTATCAATTTTGTCGGCTTTAGCTATAGTAGGTTGTACTCCTAAAACTTCAAAACCTGTTGTTCAAAATTCACCAGTAGAAAGAAGTGTTGGGGCAACTTCAGTTTATTCAACAGCTCCTACCACACCTACAACTCCATTTCCATATACTTCAACTCCCGAAACACTACGAGATATGGAAACATCTATAGAAATTATGTATAGAGGAATGGTGAAATTTGAAGATTCACAGGGGATTCAATATGATTCTGACAGTCTACGGAGGGATGTTGGGATAGCTGCTCGTGTTCTAGCAGATACGTATTTTGGAAATAATGATGAATTTGTAATAGAATCAGAAGCCCAGGCTTTATTAAAACATCTTCAAGGAAAATATGGGAATTAATTTAATCCCTGGTAATAATCTCCCCTTTCCCATAAGGTAAAATCCTTTGCAATTCATCTAAGCTAACATCAACCTTACCTTTTATTTTATCAAGCAATTCCTTAGCAGAACTTTCACCAGGACCAATCTTCACCCAAGAACTACAAACTTTCTTAACCATATTAGGAGAACCATAAACTATTCCATCATCTTTATTGCCAATAGCAATTCTTACAGGGATTTGCCTTATCCAACCCCTGTTGCCATAAATCATAAAACTGCCCTGAGGCAATCCACCTTCTTTCTTAACTTGATCTGGTTTTATATAATAAACATCAACGAGCGATATTCCGATCTTCCATGCCTTGGAGTAAGCTCCGCAAAATTCAGCAGCTTCTCGAATAGTCGATTCTGGAATTTCCTTTTTATCAGGATTTTTAACAAGTGTAAATGGAGAGCCAGTGATATCAGTGTGAAAGACCAAATCATCTTTTTTCATATGTTTTCTAACCAATCTTTCATTGGTTTTAGCATCCTTGCCAGAGACAACCAAAAATCCGTCTGAAGATTGAAACCATCTGAATTGATCATACCAGTGACTGGATTTCTTCTCAGTTTGCAATTGCCTCTCCTTTTTTTCTTTATTGATTCCCTTTTTTTCAATCTTTTTTTCAGCTTTTTTAACCCCCCAAATTTTTGATTTCATTTTTTTTGCAGAGTTGTAATAATTGTTAGCGTTTTCTTCCAAGGATTTTTTGTAGTTAATTGGAACTCCATTCATCAGGACTTCAGTCTTATTTTCGGAAAATTTAACTTGGAGCCTTTTTTCGATTTCTTTTTTTGGAATTCCTTGATTTTGCAATTCTCTCAATCTCGTCAATTTATTGTCAAATATTGGGTAACTGTCGTAAATTGATTCAGCATATATACGGCAAATATTTTCCGCTTTAACAAATTCACCAAGTTTTTTTTCCTGGGATTTTTTTATGGCCTCAATTTTTTCTTTGTTGTGATTTATAGGAAGTTCTAGTCCTCTCAAATGCTTTTCAAATTCCTCTTCTAGATTTTCATTAATATCATTTAACTCAGAAAATTCTTCATCAATTTTTTTTAGAAAATCATAAATCTTATCAGCGTCTTCCTTGTTTTTTGATTTTTTTTCTATGCCAATTTTTTCACAAATCTTTTCTGCAAATTCACCACCAAAACCAAAATCTTTTGCAAGAACCATTACAATTTCCTTTTTACCCAAATTAGATTTTAAATCTTCAATTTCTAGTTTGAATGGATTGCCCAAAGAAGGAGGGTAATTATATTCATACTTTGGCCTGATTTTTCGGGTGGCCCAAGACCTCATTTCAATTGCACGAATAATTTTATTCTCAGAATTGTTAACAAGAATAATATTGCCTTTGCCAAACATTTCAATTATTAGCCTATAGTCTTTTGCCTGAATTTCAACTATCCTGTCGAATTCGTGCTGCTCTATGCTCTGAATGATTTGGCCTGTTAAATATTTTTTAAGTATATTGCAGAAATCTTCCTTGGGTTTTCCATTGTAATTTTTTTCAATTAAAAACAAAGCTTTATCAGGAACAATAATCAGATAAAATTTCTTCTTATTTTCATACAATTCAAAGGAATAAGCGTCTTTAACTTGCTTCACTTTCAGTATTTTCTTTCCCTGAATCTTCTTCAAGCTCTTCATTAGGAACTTCAGTTCCAAGCTGCTGATATGTTTCATCATCAATCACTACTTTTAAACTTTTCTGTATATCTATTAAACTTTTGCCAAAATATCTTTCGAATTCTTTTGTTGTTCTTAAAATTTTAGTTTTGCTGACCTTTTCTGATATAACTAAACCTTTTTTTTCCAATTTTTTAATATAGCCATAACTCTTATTCCCCTGTATCTTAACTATTTTTGATTGTGCCATTGGCTGCCTTAATGCAACTAAACCTAAAGTCCTTAACATTCCGCCTGTTAAATCAGAATGCGGTGTCAGGGATGATACTTGATTGATAAAATTATCTTTGACTTTAAATTGATAACCTTCTTGGGTTATAGCTAGTTCTATTCCTTTTGTATCTATATCATACTCTTGTTTTATCTGTTCTAATAAGTCTTTAAGCTCTTTTTTTGAAGCTATTTCGGTGACTTTTAACAGAGCATTAAGCGTAAGTGGATCCGGTGACATGAATAATGCCGCTTCTAACAAGGCTTTTTTATCTTTTTCCAAAATGACACCTTCAGATATTATTAGTATAAAAGAACAATAAAATTAATAAGTTAATTGCTAAAGGTGAATCAAATGCAATGGCCGATCTATTTTAAAAACCTTTTAACAGTAGGAAATCTAGGTAGTGAAGTTTCTATCGTGACCCTTTGGACAAAAAGGCAGAAAATCGAAGAGCTTATTGATAAAAACAAATATTCAATAATAGGGCAGCTTTATTCAAAAGACGAGGGATTGAATGCATTGATAAGGAATTGCTTGGCCAACAAGAAGATTAGGCATATAATAATAACAGGAGACGACTTTAATAATTCTGGAGAAGCGTTATTGAAATTATTTGAAAACGGGATAGACAAAGAAAATAAAATTATAGGGATTGACCATGCTTTTATTGACAAAGAAATACCAAAACAAGCCATAAACAATTTCAGAAAAAACGTTAAAACCTATGATTACAGAAACCTTAAAGATGGATCAGAATTAAATAAAATAATCGAATCCTTGCCTAAACTAGGGTCTTATGGGGAACCAGAAGTATTTCCTGAGCCTAAATTAGACATACCTGAAATATTGCCAAATGAGAAGAATGGCTTTATAATCAGGGAAAAATATGTCGGGGATGCTTGGCTAAAAATCCTCAATTTGATAATGAAATTTGGCGAGACGAAAAAAAGCCAATATGATATCAGCCAAAGAGAGATAATGGATTTAGTGACAATAATTGAGGAAGAAGATACTGATAATCCGAAATGGAGAGAATTTTATGATTTCACAGAAGATGATCTGAAAGAATATTTGCCAACTGTTCTCACGCCAAAGGAGATGGGAGTTGAGTATACATACGGGCAAAGATTGATGAAATTCAGAAACATTGATCAAATCAAGAAAATTGTGCAAGAATTGAAATCGCATAATTTCTCCAGACGGGCTGTGGCATGTACATGGGATATTATGAAGGATATAAAAAGTGACAACCCTCCTTGTCTGGATCTTGTCCAATGCCTAGTTCAAGGAAATAAATTATATTTGACTGCCTATTTCAGGAGCAATGACATGTTTGGTGCATGGCCTAGAAATGTTTATGCATTGCGGAAGCTGCAGAAGATGATTTCAGAAAAGATAGGAATTGAGATGGGTTCTATCACTACATTTTCTTGCAGTGCCCATATTTACAAAAATAATTGGGAAAAAACGAAAGAAATAATTCAAAAAAATCCGATAAAAGTTGATAAAATCGGTGACCCAAGAGGTAATTTCAGGATAACTGTCGGAGATGATAAAATAAAAGTTGCCCACCTTACTCCTGTTGGCAAAAGAATAGATAAAATAGAGGGAAAAACAGCTGAAGAAATTTGTGAAAAAATGGTTAAGGAATTCAGAATTAATGACCAATTTCATGCTTTTTATCTTGGGATGGAACTTCAAAAGGCTGAAAACGCTTTAAAAAATGGGTTGGATTATATTCAGGAATAGCAATTTTTCTTAGGTTCAACCCTTTTATTTATGAAAAAACTAAAATTAAAGGAGGCATTGTCAAATGTTAGACATAAAACTAATCCGTGAAGACCCAGAAATGGTCAGAAAAAATCTTGAAAAAAGGCATGATCCAGTTGCAATAGAAAAATTAGACGATTTAATAAAAATTGACAAAGAATGGAGAGAAGTTCTTCAAGAATTAAATGATTCAAGAAAAAGAAGAAATGAAGTAACAGGAGAAATAGCTGAACTTAAGAGAGAAGGAAAGGATATTAAAAAGCATGTCAAAGAAATTCAGGAACTGCCAAAAAAAATAAAAGAACTTGAAGAGAAAGAAGCTGACCTAAAAGAAAAATTAAAACCAAAATTGATGGGCATACCTAATCTGCTTCATAAATCAGTTCCTTTCGGCAAGGATGAAAACGATAATGTTGAAATAAAAAGATGGGGAAAAATACCAGAATTCGGTTTTCAGCCAAAATCCCATATTGAGATACTTGAAAATTTAGATTTAGTAGAATCAGAGCGCGCAGTAAAGATATCAGGGATGGGATTTTTTTATGAGAAGGAAGAATTGGCATTGCTTGATCTGGCGCTGCAAAGATTTGCGATTGATTTCTTACGAAAGAGGAGTTACAAGCTGATTATACCACCATTCATGATGAGAAGAAAGCCATATGAAGGTGTTACTGATATGGAATCGTTTAATGATGTTATGTATAAAATTCAAGATGAAGATCTGCATTTGATTGCGACAAGCGAACACCCAATGGCTGCAATGTTCATGGATGAGGTCATCGAAAAGAAAGACTTGCCAATCAAATTTTGCGGGTTAAGCCCTTGTTTCAGGAAAGAGATTGGCTCACATGGAAAATATACAAAAGGTTTTTTTAGGATGCATCAATTCCACAAGATTGAGCAGTTTATATTCTGCTTGCCAGAAGATTCTTGGAAATTTCACGAGGAATTGCAGCATAACACTGAAGAAATGCTAAAAGTTCTTGGATTAACATATAGAGTAGTAAATGTCTGTACAGGAGATATAGGCTCAATCGCTGCGAAAAAATATGACACAGAAATATGGATGGCCGATAAGGAATTCAGGGAAGTCGGGTCAAATTCAAATTGCACAGACTATCAGGCCAGAAGGCTGAATATTAAATTCAGGGAAAAGGAAGGGCAACCGCCTGTAGATTTTGTGCACACACTAAATAACACTGGTATAGCTACAAGCAGGGTTATGATTGCCATTATAGAACAGAATCAACAAAAAGATGGGTCAGTAGTTATCCCAACAGTTCTTAAAGAGTATATGGGTGGAATTGAAAAGCTGGAGAAGAAGTATGAATCATCATAAAAGACTTAAATTTCTTTTTAACTTTTATTAATAATGCCAAAATACTTGAAGAGAATATTTTCTGACGCCGAAGCCAGAAGAAGACATGGAGAAGTAATTGGCGAAATAAGAAGAAAACCATTTTTATTAGGTGTGCCATCTAGTTCTAGAATACAAACAATACAAGAGACTAGACTAAGGTGTGGATCGCATACAATTGAACCAGATCTAATTGTAGTATATGGAGATACACACTGTAATGAAATTATTTTGGTTGAAGTAAAATATGGAGGAGGTGAAGACACCTTAAGGAAAGCTTATGATCAATTATGTTTAATGGACGAATATGTTAGAAATTACCCTGATAATATAGTTCAACAAATATCAAAATCTGGAGTTCAATTACATTCTTCATATCATTTAAGTACTATGTGCGCATATAGAATTGGAAGAAGAATAGAAAGGTTTACATTAGATAATTTACCATTATGTTTAAGAAATCATATACTAATCCGTGATTGATTTTCCGAATATGCCCAACGAAAATATTCTAGAACCTTCATTTAATGGTGTTATAGCCGGGTTGAAAAGAAAAAGTTCGTAATTTTATTCAAGGTTTAGTATATATAAAGACAGAAAAAATAATCTTAGTCTTCTCATAAAATCATCCAAATAATCAACCCCACTCCAAGAACCCAACAGTACCAACTAAACCATTTCAAACTACGTTTTTTAACGACCCCGACCAAAAACTTCAATGAAAAATAACCTAAAATCGCAGACATTATAACACCAACCAAAACTGGCAACAACTCAAAATCATTCCAAACAACACTTTTCGCTTCAAAAATAGTAGCACCAATGATAGCAGGGATAGACAAAAGGAAAGAAAATCTAATCAATTTATCACGTTCTATCCCTCGAAGCAATCCCACACCAATGGTTGACCCACTTCGAGAAATGCCAGGAATAATTGCAACACCCTGGGCAAGGCCAATCAGCAAAGAGTCTTTTGCTGTTAATTCTTTTTTGCCGCCATGCCTTTCACAAAAAAATAATAATGCCCCAGTAGCAATTAAAGCAATGCCAACAACAAGAATATTTGAAAAAAATGATACAAAAATTTCATGAAAAATTAAACCTATGACTGCGGTAGGTATGCTACCCAAAAGAATGAAAATGGACAATTGCCCATATTCTGATTTAAAATCTCTTTTAAGAGTTGTTTTAGTTAATTGAATTATATCCTTCCAGAAAAATATAAAGACAACCAAGAGGGTTCCTAAATGAAGCAGAATATCAAAAAAAACTGGAACATTCAATCCAAATAATTTCTGAAATATAACCAAATGACCTGAGCTTGATACAGGCAGCCATTCTGTTATTCCCTGAATTATTCCAAGTATTATTGATTGTATGATTAACATAAATAATATATTTAGATTAAATTGATAAATTATTTAAATTCAGAAATATAACAGTGTTATATAAGAGGTGAAAAAAATGATGTCTAAAATACCTGGGGATTTTGGAAAGGTTAAAGGAGAAGATATAGACAGAGAAATATTAAGAATAGGTTTGATCGCTGAGCTGGATGCTATAAACTTATACGAACAATTGGCAGCAATGGCAAAAGATGATGGTATAAAAGAAATTCTTTTAGATATTGCAAAAGAAGAGAAAACGCATGTTGGTGAATTTCAGGCGTTGCTATTGAAAAAAGATAAGCAGCAAGTCAAAGAATTAGAAGAAGGAAGAAAAGAAGTTGAAAAGGAATTAGGTGGTTGAATGACTAAAAGATTAGAAGTATACAAATGCAATGTCTGCGGAAATATTGTTGAAGTATTGCATGCATCCATAGGTCAGCTCGTATGTTGTGGCCAGCCAATGGAATTATTGAAAGAAAAAAAGGAAGACCAAGGCTTGGAAAAACATGTTCCGGTCATTGAAAAAACTGAAAAAGGTATAAAAGTAAAAGTGGGATCTATTCCACATCCAATGGAAGACAAGCATTACATAGAATGGGTTGAAGTAATTGAAGGGGAGAAAGCTTATAGAAAGTTTTTTAAACCAGGAGAAAAACCAGAAGCTGAGTTTGAAGTAAAATCGGCTAAGAAAGCAAGAGAATTCTGTAATGTGCATGGGTTATGGAGTTCTTAATTTTTCTTTTTTATTGAATTAATCAGAAATAGTGTTCCTATAACAATTAAAGGTCCAGAAATTATCAGATAAGTCATACCTGGGAATCTACCCCAACTCATGATTATATAAAATAGTCCCAATCCTAAAAACAGAATTCCTCCAATCTTTTCCCATTTCCATGCAACAAGTAAAGCACCAAGTACAAGATAAGTTGGAACTAAATGCATAAATAAAGCAATTAGAACTTCTGGGAATTTATATTCTCCAAACACGTCTAATGC
>CAYZVE010000045.1:0-7916 GCA_964481805.1 uncultured archaeon
GGAAAGTGTTAAAAATCACAATAAATCTTGTTTTATGAGTAAAATTGCAAATAGTAGAACATTTAAATACCTCTTGTTTAAATATAATTATAGATTTCATGTTCAACTTTCATACTAATAGTGAATTAGTGGGTATTTTATTAGATTTTTTAACAAATGTTGATAAAAAAAGTGAATTTCTGAAATCTATTTTAAATAAATTAAATAATAAGGAGGATGTTTATTATGGGAAAATTAGCGCAATCAACTATAAAATATTTAATAGAGGCAGATTTTTCGGCAGATGGTGCGGTAGAAAAACCGGATGTAATTGGGGCAATTTTTGGTCAAACTGAAGGATTGCTTGGACAAGATTTAGATTTAAGAGAATTACAAAAGACTGGACGGATTGGAAGAATAGAAGTTGATTTAGTAGGGAATAAAGGAAAAACAGGGGGAAAAATAGCAATACCATCTAGTCTAGATGGGTCAGAAACATCATTAATAGCTGCAGCGATTGAAACAATTGAAAGAATAGGTCCTTGTGATTCTTATATAAAAGTAATTTCTGTTAAAGATATAAGATCGGTAAAACGTGATTATGTTATTGATAGAGCAAAGAGAATTCTTAGAAAATTAATAGATAATGAAATACCGAGTACATTGGAATTAACTGAAAAAATAAAAGAATCAGTTAGAACAGCTGAGATAAGAACTTATAAAGAATTACCAGCGGGCCCTGATTTGTTAACCTCGGATGAAATAATAATCGTTGAGGGAAGAGCCGATGTTATAAACCTTTTAAAAAATGGTATAAAAAATACAGTTGCTATGGGTGGAGCTACAATACCTCATACAATAGTTGACATTTGCAAACAAAAACCGACAACAGTATTTTTAGATGGGGATAGAGGAGGGGATTTGATATTAAAAGAACTCTTGCAATTGACTACAATTGATTTTGTTGCGAGGGCCCCGGAAGGAAAAGAAGTTGAGGAATTAACAAAGAAAGAAATATTCAAAGCTTTGAGGGAAAAAACACCATTGAAAAATTTGGCATCTGAACAAAAAAAAGATTTAGACGAGAAAACAAAGAAAAAAATCAATGATGTTTTAGAAAAAATGGTTGGCACAAGAGCAGCATATATATTTGATGACAAGATGAAACTCAAGGAAAAAATACCGCTAAAACAATTTAAGGAAGACAATGAGAAAATTAATGACGCAGAAATAGTTGTAGTAGATGGGGAAATAAATGAAGAATTGGTAAACATAGCAGAATCGTCTTCTGTAAAATATTTAGTTGGAAATAAAATGGATAAAGAATATAAAACAAGATTATTGAAAATATATACAAAAGACAATCTTGTCATTCAATAGAACTTGCAATTATTTCCATTTTTTCTTTATATTTTTCTGGTTTTCCTATTATTCCGATTTCTTTACCTGTTTTAATATTTTCAATATTTTTAATAGAACCTTTGAATACAATTACATCTATAACACCAGTATCATCTTTAACTTTTAAGAAAGTTGTTCCAGATTTTGAAGTTGATACTTCCACTACTTTTCCAGAAATTTTTATATAATTATATTTTTCGGATATATCTTTTATTTTAGTTTCTTTTGGTCCAATAATTCTTGATGATAAAAACATTATTATTATACCTACAATTACAGAAAGCAAACAAATTTTGATTAAAATACTTTCTTTCATTCAACCCAACTTAATTTTATAAATGCTTTCATATTTAGGCCCTTGTTTCGTCAGTACACTTTTCACCAATGATACTTTATTCACGTGAAATGAACCTATGTTAACGTTACGGTTATCTTCTATAAATTTACTAATTTTTTTTCTATCCTGAATATTTTTAATGCGACACAGTGTTATTTTGGAATTTTCATGAAAACTTCCGCCTAATTTTATACCAACTATTCTAATTAAATCCTTGATTTCATCCCCTTTTATTTGAATACCAATAACTCTTATATAATTTTCGTTTGGTAATATTTTTAGCCCTTCTATATTCACGTAAAACCCATTTACCTCCCTCAAAGAAATCTCTAAATTACTCTTAATCTCATTTATTTTATTTTCTTCAACATCACCAAGGAACGTTACGGTAACATGAAAGTTTTTTTCTTCAACATATTTAGCTTTAATATCAATTTTTTTTAAATCGTTTTGCAATTCAAGAAGCCTTTTTATTAATTCTTTTGGTAACCATACACATACAAATAATCTAACCATAAATAATTTTTGTTTTCATACAATATAAATTTAATTCACATTTCCAATTTGATACACGTGAAATAACAACATTACCTTCACGAGAAACTATTTATTCTTCGTGAAATATAAATGAAGTATGAATAAAAATTATGAATACTATGAAGATTTTGGTTGGTCTCACAACCCATTCACGTTAAAAATATCATCAAAGTTAATGGTCGGTTTTTCTTCACATACAAACACGTTACTTTCACATATTTTTAATTCACATAAATTAGCTTTAGTTGTTGGTCACACGGGTTCTGGTAAAACAACTTTATTAAATCACATTAATGATTTCATAAATAACAGTCGAAAACCTTTTCAATCATACTACATACCAAAAGCCCCAAAATCAAAAAAGGATTTAATTCTACTTTTCAAATTTTTGTTTGGATATAATATTCTAGACAACTTTAGATTCAAAGATCTTAATACCCAAAGTCTTTCTGATTTTTTGTTTAAAAAAACACTCAGAAAAAAAGCAGTGCTTTTAATCGACGAATCTCATGAATCTTCTATTGAAGTATTGGAATGGCTGAGAACACTGAGTGATATGGTCCCAAATTTGCTCATTGTCTTTGCCGGACTTCCAATTTTTGAAAATAAATTAGAAACAGAATTGCCAACATTATCCATGCGTGTAACATCAAAAACATATCTGGGATCTCTTAACCAAATTGAGACAGAATCCTTGATAAGAAAAAGAATAGAAGATGCAAAAGGAAATGGTTTAGATCCATTTACTCCAGAATCTATAAAAAGAATATTTGAAATTTCTGGGGGGTTTCCCAGGGAAATAATAAAAATATGTGATAAATTAATAAAAAAATCAAGTGAAATCAATATACCAACAATTAACGAAAATTTTGTGAACCAGGTTTTTGAATCTCAAGAAAAGGCTGAAAAACCAGTTCAAGAATATCAAGAAAGCAAAATTTTGATTTCAGATAAACAGAAAAATGTTTTAGAGGTTTTAAATAAAAAACCAAAAATTTCGCCGAATGAAATTGTTGAAAATATGACTCAGGAATCTTATAAAAATAAAAATAATGCAATTCGTTCGATTAATAACATATTAAGAAGGATGATGAGAGATGATTTAGTAGAAAGAGAAAAAGTTGGAAATAGTTATGTCTACTCTCTTTCTGGAAAAGCTAAAAGTGTTTTTGCTGAAGCATAATTTTATACTACTGCAAACAAATTATTTATATGAAAATTTTATGTATTTTTGGCATGCCTGCTTCTGGTAAAACCATTTTTTCGGACAAAGCTAAACAACTCGGTATTTTCACGTTAACTATTACTGATATTATACGTGAAGAAATGCAAAAAAAAGGAATAATTTACACAGAAAATAATGAAAGAAAGATGACTGAATGGTTTTATAAAAATAATAGGGAATTAATGAGAAAAATTATTGATAAAATTACAGAGGCGAAAAACCCAGATCCAATTGTTATTGAAGGTTTTGTATCCCCGGATCAGATTCAAAACCTCAAGGATAGATTGTGTGGGGAAAAAGTATTTACTGTTGCAATTCACAGCCCCCCAGAAATTAGATGGGAAAGAGAAAAACAAAGATTAAGATACCATGAAAATGCTTACAAAAACATTAGAAAAAGGGATGAGATGGAAATTGATATGGGTTTGTCTAAGCTTATAGCAGTAGCAGATCATATGATAGTCAATAGCGGGAATTTATCGGAATTTAGAAAAACAGTTAAAGATAAATTAATTGAACTTCTTAATATTGATGTAAAGAGGTGAAATTATGACTGAAAATAGAGTAAGAGCAAGGAATGTTGTTGGAAAAGTGGTCATTAGCGAAGAGACAGGAAAAAAATATGGTATAGTAGGTAATGTTGATTTTATTACTGAAAGTGGAGAACTTTTGAATATAATTGTTGATACCCCAACTAAATCATTGACTGATTTGAACTTGAAAACAGATGAAAAGGGAAGAATTTTGGTTCCATTCAGTGCAGTGAAATCAATCGGAGATTTTGTCATAGTAAGCGAAAATGAACTAATTTAATAACTTACTTTCTGATTTATTTCAATATTAGGTAATCTATCGACTTTTTCTATGTTTTTTACGAATTCTTTCCTAATAATTTTATAGTATGCGCAAACACCAATCATAGCAGCGTTATCTCCACATAATTTTTTATTTGGGGCTATAAAGTCAATATTCAGTTTTTTCATTTCTTCTCTAAATCTTTTTCTTATATAATTATTTACAACTACCCCCCCACCCAATAGCAATTGCTTGGGCTTATATTTTTCTATCACTTTTTTTACTTTAAAGATCAGAGAATCTGATATTGTTTTTTGAAATGATGCGCAAAAATCTGGTACAATATTATGAAAATTTTCACCAAATTCTTTTTTCAAATTTTTGATTCGGACAAAACATTCTGTTTTTAAACCAGAATAACTAAAATTATAATCACTCCTTCTTTGCATTGGTATTGGTAGTTTAAATTTTTCTGAATTTCCCTTCTTTGCAAACTCTTCTATTATTGGTCCTCCAGGATATCCAAGCATCAACGGTCTAGCTATTTTATCAAACGCTTCTCCAACAGCATCATCCAATGTTTGCCCTAACAATTCGTATTTTCCATGATCCTTCATTAGAACTATTTCAGTATGTCCGCCAGATACAAGAACACACAATAAAGGAAATTTAATTGATTTTAGATTATTGAAGTAATTGTTTTTACTGTTTTTTGTAAAATTGCTATAAATATGCCCTTCCATATGATTAACTAAAACAAGAGTTTTTTTGTGTTTTATCGACAACTCTTTGATTTTTTCAATCCCAACTTCTAGTGCAATAGCAAGACCAGGCCCAACCGTTACGGCAAACACGTCTATATCTTCTATTTTCGTTTTTGCTCTTTTTAATGCTAATTCTATTACTGGGTCGATTCTTTCTTGGTGAGCCCTTTTTGCAATTATTGGAACTACTCCCCTCCATTTTTTATGTAAATCCACTTGGGAAGAGACAATATTTGATAAAATCATGTCATTATTGCATACAGATGCACTTGTTTCGTCACATGATGTATCCACAGCAAGTATTTTCATTTAATTCACCTAGAGTATTTTATCACTATATTCTATTTTTCTCGTATTTTTTTCATAATAATAGAGCTTGATCCATATCAATTCAACAGAATCTCTCGTTTCACGTAATATTTTTGAAACTTTTTCTGCCCATTCAATCACGATTATATTGGGTTTTTCAATCATATTTTTAAAACCCAAATCATCAAATTCTTCTTGCTTAAACATCCTGTAAGTGTCCAAATGAAAAAGTTTGATATTTTTTTCTTTGATGTCATATTCTCTTACTAGGAAGAATGTCGGAGATCTAACGTTTTGTTCTATTCCCAATGATTTAGCTAGACCTTTTGCAAACTGAGTCTTGCCTGTGCCCAATTCACCCTGCAAAGCAAAAACTATCGGTTTTTTCCCAATATCAATATTTTTTAATAATGAGTTTGCTAAATCTTTTGTTTCACGTTCCGATTTTGAAATAAGCAATTTGGGTGACTTTAAGTTCACGTCACCTTCACGTAAAATTTTTATTTCATTTAAAGTCGTGTTAATGACAGTAGATGGCTTGTTTTTTAGGAGTTTTCCTGCATCTATAATTAAATTTATTAAATCTTGTTGCCTTTTTGATGTATTATTTAAGATGTCTTTTATTGTATATGGTGTCTTTTTGTAGGACGCATTTGCTGATGTTGCTGTTATTGGTTTCCCAAATTTTTTAATCAGTTTTAATATTATATCATATTTTGGAATTCTTATTCCGAGTGTCCCGTCCTCAGCTTCAACCATTTTATCAACTTTTCCTTTGCTTTTTGACACTACTGTTATTGGTCCTGGAAGATAATTGTTGTAAATATTTTCGGCGGTTTCATTTATTTCAACGTACTCTTTTGCCATTTTTTTATCACAAACAGCAACTGATATAGCCTTACCTTCCCGTTTTTTCTTATATTTGAGGAGCTTCTCTACTGCTTTCTTGCTCGTTGGATCTGCGGCGATACCATAACAAGTCTCGGTAGGATAAACAACCAATCCACCAGAATTGAGGGTATTAATACTCTTGGTAATAACTTCCTCTTGATTGGTATCAGACAACTTAATTGTTTCCATTTTTAGTTCCTCTGATGTTTATTATCTAAAAATTTCTTGATTTAGCCTGTTAGATAAATAACTTTTCTTGATCAATTCTTCTAATGGCAGGTTTTCTAACCCCCCCTTTAGTCTAATTAAATACACTTGAAGTCGGAAGGATTCGAAACTAGAGCCCCTTTTTATATCTAATAAGCTATTTAATCGCTTAACAGAACGAGAAACTGCCATTGGATTTATACCAACAGTTCTAGATATTTCTCTTACAGATAATCTGGCTTCTGGTGTCTTTGAAAGTTCCTTTAAGAGTTTTAATACCATTAAATCATATTCTCTCTGTTTTTTGGCTATTTTTTTTCTTCCCATGAACAACCCTCACTCTGATTAAGATACGACTGTAACAAATAATAGAAGATTATATTTAAAAGCTTCCACTCCCATAAGTATTATCTAAGTGTTTCTTATGGGAAAATGCAGATATTGTGGGTACAAAATGAAAGAAGGATGGAGTTACTGCCCTAGTTGTGGAACTCAAACTAACAAACAAATTAGTATATTTGGGGTTCTTAAAAGACAAATAGATATTGTACGCAACTTGACTGGTAGAATAGACGAATATGATCCGAAAATGGGAGAAAGAAACGCTATAACCATTCAGATTAATGGCAATGGAATGAGAGAACCTCGTGTTCAAATTTTTCCAAAACCAATTTCTCTTGTTGAAAAAAAATCTTATATCAATAAAAAATCAACTCAGAGAAAAATACCTAAAATCATTGTAGAACCTGAAGTAAAAGTAAAAAGACTTGCTAATGAGATGATTTTTTCCATTCCGTTACCTGATATTAAATCAGAAAATGATATTGAATTAAAAGTGCTTTCAAATTCTATTGAAGTTAAAGCTTTTGGGGATAAAACGGGTTATTTCAAGATACTGAATATACCCAAAAACTATAGGTTGGTTGAAAAATCCCTTAATGATAGTAGTTTGAATTTGAAGTTTGCTGTCTAAACCAATTTAATTCTTTAAAACAAAAATCAAGAACATGAAAATAGACTCACTTAAAGATTATGATATTCCTGAAGATTTTATAGAAAAATTTAAGCAACAGAATATTTTTGAATTAAATGAACCCCAAGTAAAATCATTAAAAAATGGTCTTTTGGATTTTGAAAACCAAATCATATCTGCACCTACTGCTTCTGGAAAAACGCTAATTGCAACATTGGCAACAATAAAAAAACTAAAAATAGAAGGATCAAAAGTGCTTTATCTTGTCCCACTTATAGCGTTAGCTGGAGAAAAATGGAAATATTACAGAAAATTGTTTCAGGGAACTGGAATTCGGGTAGCGATATCGACAGGGGATTTTGATTCAACGAGCCAATGGTTAGCAAATTATGACTTAATTATTCTCACTACTGAAAAATGTGATTCACTTATGAGACATGAAGCAGATTGGATTAGAGATGTTGGATTGGTTATTGTTGATGAAATTCATCTTCTTCA
>CAYZVE010000046.1:0-7645 GCA_964481805.1 uncultured archaeon
CAGAGCCTTCTTTGACTATCCAAGCGCCAGTAATGTAAACACAAACTTCGCCATCATAAATAGAACCTGAGCGGTGTTCACAAATACCATCAGTCATCCAGTCTTGGCCACAGATACTACAAATATATCTATCAGAGCCGTGGTTGGCCGAGAAAGTTAGATAGCGTCCATCAAGAAACTTCTCAACTGCGTCTTGATCTGTAATACGGGCCTTTACTCGCATTGTTCCAAGACCAGGAAAACTCTCGTTGACGAGAAGGCCAGAATCCTTCATTGCTTTGTACATACGCTTTGGGTCATCACTGAGATAATCTTTTTGGAACTTCAAGAAGGTCCCGACATCCCTAAAGAAGCCCATAGCAGCTGGGGCCAAATCCACATACTCCCCACCAATGAATCTTCCTAACGGCTCTCCATCTGTATCATGATTCTTTAAAATAGGTTTAGCAAAGGGCTTAATAAGACTGTCAAGTCCAGTCTTCTGGCCAGAATAAGAATACAGTCTGTTGTTTATTCTTCGAGCTGAATGTGTAAAATCCCACTCAATGATAAGCCCTTGTTTTTCAGAGTCACCTTTTTGAGACTTATCAATTATTGATAGTATCTCTTGCTTGCTCAAATTAGAAAGCCTTTTGTCTGGGCTTATTTTAATGTAGTCGAAGAAATTGAAATCCATTTGGAGTCACCATTAATTATATGGAGGAATGTCATTGGCTTTATAAACATTATCAGCATTACTTATATAATCTGCAAGCTTTTCAATACAAATATCTTTATTACAAAGCAATTTGTCAACTTTTAGTTCAGAGAAGTCTTCGACAGAAGAAAGTATACCAGCATTATATGACTTCTTGTAATAGCGATCACAGACTTCTTGCCAGCGCCAGTCTAAATTAGAACGAACAACAGCCAATGAGACCTCGCCAAGAAGTTTTATTCGGTTATTGACCGTATCGGTAAAGGATGCACACTCTTGTTTAAATGCTCTTACAATATCATTTAGTTTGGCAGTTTCTTCAATTGGACCATTTAGCAAAAACATCTGATAAAGATCTCGCTCGCCAAAGTCGTGAGAATACTTCTGTGAACTTCGGGAACCATGTTGGTTGGCAGGGCTAGTTTTATTAGAGGAAGTAGACTTCTTACTGGCTGATGGAGAATTTAATGGCCGACCAGTTTTCTTTGTATTGGCTTCTAATTTTTTTGTACTCTCTTCTTTCTTTAATCCTTTTTGAGTAATGCCTGATGTTTGGGACTCGGCTAAAGCTTCTCCTGCTGCAGCACCAAGACCAGCAGCCTTAATGAGAGCAAGCGGTTCTTCAAAAAGTTTGAAGTAAGTTTCTTCTATATCTTCTTCTGCCATTGGAGGCATACCTAAATCTTTGCGGGCTTCGGACATTGTAACTAGATTGTTAAGAAATAGCTGAATCGTCTGATTCTCAAGACGACTTCTATCTTCTTTATCAATTACACCAAAACGAATTTCTACCTTGTTTTCTGGATAAAAGGCCTCTGCCCCAAAGTTGCCTTCTAAAAGCAACTCTTGGATAATCTCTTTTTCAATAAACATTTTAATGAATTGCTGAAGAGCCTCTACTTCTTGTAGGGCGCTCTTTGACATACTATCTGCTGTGGATCTATTGGCAGTCTCGCCGAGCCCAAAATCTATTCCAGACATACCTAGGCCAGAAAAAACCCTATCTCTGAAATAAGTCAAATAGGCTTCTACTCTTAAAGCCCTGCCCTCTGAACCAATAGCAGAAATCTTTGTTCTGTGATCGGAGAAGAAGATCCCACCAGCCGGCATATACTCTACCGTTTCTCTTGCTATCTGAGATTCAGTTTTTCCGTCTGGTCCCACTCTTTGAGGGAATTCATCTGTGCCAATTTGATAATGGAATAATGGATAAAGGTTGGACTCAATCAGCTCTTCAATATTTTCTTCAATTCTACGAAGCAATTCAAGATCATCAATGACTGGAATGAGATCTGGAGTGCCCACACAAAACCCAGGATTCTTGTTCATATAAAAGTGAACGATATCTTCTGGAAAAAATTCCTTCTGACTTCCATCGGGCATCGTTTGGCGGATTTTGGCAAGAGAACTATTTGCTTTCTCTTTAAATTCTAAAGTCTCCAATGGAAGGATGAAATAGCCAGCAACAGGCTCCAACTCTCTGCCAGTGTTGCCCTCTCTATAACCTCCTGAAGAATATCGCTTATCTCTGTTCTTAACCCACATGCAGTTTTTAAAGCGGATTAAGTCATAGGCTGTTTCCGTTAGCTGCAGTAAGAAAGGTCGAGCTGTTGCAATTTCTATTTCTGTAATTCTTCCTTTAATATAGTTTACATATTTGGGATTGTTTCCAACAAATTCGTATCCAGCTAATAGGAACCTATTCATCTTTTTTATAATAGATCGCGCAACATATGAGTCTACATGCTGAATAATTTGTAGCTCACCAAAATCATATTCTGGATTATGCCATTGTTTTCTATGACGTTCCATATATGATATTTTGGGATCTGTAACCTTTCTGGGTTTAACAACTTTAACAGCGATTGGCTGAGTCTTACGCGAAACCAACTTGTCAGCAAGCAAATCTATAAGGTCAGAACGCATTATCTCATTCCCTTCTCAAGATCAGAAATCCATTGGCTTACAAGTCTATTCGCTTCACCGGTCCTATTTCCAGTGCAGCTACTATCAATTGCGATGGGAGCTTCCCAAGGACCAGCAACAATATTAAGATAATCTTTTGATGCAGAAATATCAACTTCTGGATACGAATCATCAAAATAGCTCTTGAGAAGATTGGGGTTGTCCTTTAGCATTTGGCACCAATCGTCTGGACTACCCTTTCCTTTCAATTTAATAATCATTTTAACAAATGAAATCATATCCAGAATCAACATTATAGTTCCAGAGTTATTAAGTTGAATTCCAATACTGCCAGTCATAAAGGCATTGAGGCTCTTGAATGTATAAAGAATAGAGTCAAATAAAGAAGCAGCGTATTGCCTCCATTCCCGAAGTGTCATAATAACCTTTTGAAGAGGCGAAGCATATCGAAAGTTTCTATCTTGAATTCTGGAGGCGAGAGTATCTGAGGCACCTAAATGGAAGCCAGTGGGTATATTCGCACCAGCAGATTTTTCTCCAGAAGAAACATCTATGTTAAAAAGACTATTGTCTTTGCTTTCGAAAATACTTCTAAAGCTCCTATCTTCTTCTGGCTCTTTCTGGATGTTAAGCGTCCCAGATTTTTCAAGATCCATCCTTCCTGCAGATCCGGGGATGTTGCCGTCCTCATCTTTCTTGAAGGTGTCCCCTATGGCTTGGCCTGCAGCAATACCCAAATCAATAGTTTTCATAGACTCTTTAATTAATTCATCTACAGAGACCATGTTTTTAATAATGCAGTCTATCGGCGCTAATAATGCGGCAATAATTTGCTGAAGGAAGGCAACTATCGCGTCAACAATAACTTTTAGTAAAGGACCGACAATGGCTGTCCAATCTATCTTTATATCGAGCCCCGCCATAATATACTTCTTCAGAAGCATTTGTAAGGCTAAAAGAATATTGATTAGATCAGGAACACACATCAAGCGAAACCCGTCAAGAGTTCCACAAAGATTGGTTAATAGATTAAATGGATTTAAATGAGATTTAAAATTATCAAAGATTCCTTCTATATCTCCAAGCAACTTATTTATTGGATTCATTAAGTTAAGCGGTTGCATCTGCCAATCGAATGTAGCCTTAAAATCGCACTGCAAACATTCCTTCAAATATTCTTTTAACTTATCTGGATCTATATCCAAGCTGTCTAAGCCGAGTTTTTCAGCAGCGTCATTCCATTGTTTTATTGCTTGATCTACAACATTGAATTCAGCGTGAATGCCTGCAGCAGGAGTTACCATCTGCAATCCAGTGAATTCTTCAGCGGGATCAAATATCGCTTCACACCCTGACAAATTGGCTGAACCAGGTTGACTCCAGGTGGTTCCAGTCAAGACGCCATCGAGGGTAGAGAAGGATTTTGTTTTGTCGCGAGAGAAGGTCTGTAAAATTGTTTCTGTGCTATCTAGAATTTGACCGGATGCAACAAGTGGACCCTTCGCCATTGTGAGCGCACCGACCCTGGTTCCCCTTCTGATGGCTGTCTGTTCATATGTGTCTACAATAAGACAAGTCCATTGATATAGGAACTGTTCATCACTTTCTTTATTCTTCTTACTCACTACACGTCTCCTAAATCAATTAAATCATTATAAATATCGCTGCCGTCTTCACCTGAATCTAGAATACTTTTATATTCAATTGCTCGTGTTACAGCAGAAGAGTTTTCGTAAGTATTTAATTGCTGAGAATCTACATTCAGCATAGACAACAATTCATTCAGAATCAATATGAAGTCTTCGCGGTGAATAAAGTCTCGGCCAATTTTGGGAAACAATCTTTCATATGTCTCTTCCAAGGAGGCAGGATCGTTTTGAGAATCTGGCTCTTCACCTCTAATCAACGCTTTGAATTTACTACCCATCGTAAGGCTCTTCTTCAAACATTGATAATGCTTCTTCTTTTTCCAGTCTTTGTTTCAAATTGAGGGCAAATAAATAATCATTATAGGTAATTGATGATTTGGCATATCCAAAAACAGTTTTCATTGCCTTTTTGAGTCTTGGTCTTTTCGACAGATTATATGTAAAAGTAGAGTTTTCTCCCCCAAGTGAGTTTATCGAAGAGTCTACCTGATTATGCAAAAAAGAGAGTTTACTGCGAAGTGATGCTACTCTTTTAATCATATTCTTAAGATCTTCTTGAATTACTTCGGCCTCAATTTCACTAATAGGCTTTTGGGGTTCAATAGTATCTAAAACAAGCAATGTCCTTTTTGTTTCAACAACATTTACTATGCCAAGATCCTTAATCATTCCAACTTCTTGCTGTTTAATTTTTAATCCTTTAAAATCGCCAACAGCAAGTTTCGAATCTGTCGAAACAAAAACTGGTTGATACTGACTCTTGGGAAGTTCCATTATGCACCAACATTTCTGACATAATAAGAAATCTTAAGTTGAGTATTTTCTCTAATTTGAGCAGCAACATTTCCAGGACAATAATAACGAACCCAAATAGGATGGTTGGTAAAAGTATCTGCAGCATAAGTAGAACCTATGTCTGGAATTATTACAGCATCTCCAGAGCGCACTCTGTCCCACTCTGCCTCTGTCGGTCTCCGTTTTCCATACATCACTTTGACCCCCCAACCAGTTTCACCGAACTCTCCACCATCATCATAGACTCCAGTTGTTACCGGCTGGATTGTAATGTTTGTATAATAATATTTTGGATCTTGGTTCCTTAAATAAAACAAACGTTCATCAGCACCACCAGAATGACCATTCATAAAGAACTGGAGAGGATCTGTATTCAACTCACTATAAGAATTATCATAAAGATTAAGAGACATTAGAATCTAGCTCCTCGGGCAGCATTTAAACCATGTCGCTTGTCTTTGGATCTGCCACCAAAGATTACACCTCCCAAAGCAGCCCCACCTAAAGCGGCCCGAGTTCTAGTGCCAGCGCTCCAATGGATTGCTCTACGCATCGCCTCTCCTCCCGGTGCCCCACTTACAAATTTGCCCAATCTTAGACGATTTCGATTTACCTTGACGCCAGCGAATCCACCCATGCCACCAAAGATGGCGCCCTGAATAAAAGAACCACCAGTTAGCATAGAAGCCAATCCGCCAGTACCTGCGATAGCAACAGCAGAACCGATGTTTGATTTAAAAAACTTTCCAGCTTCTGCAGCAAAAGTTTCATATGGGACCCAATTCCCCGTAACGGTTTTACTGACTGCATTCCAACCTTTACTAATTACTGCTTTCGCTAATGAGATCATTTGCCTCTCCTGAGATTACTGCGGCCCTGTGATTTGCTTGTTCCAATTGGCCTCTGCCGATATTGAATAGAAGATCCGCTATTGATTACTCTCTTCAAAAGATTGTCTTTATCTTGTCGAGGATTTCTTAATGTACCACGTTCTCTATCTGATTTGAAACGTTTTTGTTGAGATTGTTTTGTATTCCACTCTCTTCTAATATGCTCGTCGTCTTGTGGAGTGTCGCCTCTTCTAATAGCGAGAATATTCAATATTGCAGGGACTCCCGCTCGTTGTGCTTCTTTTAAAGCTTCTTGTGCTTCTTGTATGGATGATATATAGTCTCCAGGATTTAAAGCCCTATCTTTGAAGAAGACGGAAGACATTGCAATACTGCCTGTGGCAAATTCTGAACATTCTAAAGTGATTGCGGCAAGTGAAAGCATCATAGCATCAAGTCTATGATCTCCAACTGCTGCATTAGCACAGCCATATACAGGCTTATCATTACTGGGGTGCCTTCTCACAACAATATAGTTAAGCAACTGGTCTGTAAGCTGCTTGTCCTGTTCTGGATAGGAAAAACAACCTTTCTCTAATATACGAATAGCATTCTCAACAATAAAATGCTTTCCAGACTTTTCAAACTTTGCGCCATCTACAGGACTTCTCAAGGTTACATTTGCAGCGAAATCAAAAGCCTTTAGGCGATCAATAAGTTTTATGGTTTCTTCTTCAATGATTGTTCTTTTGCGTTTACCTTTTAATTGGTGGGCTTGGTAATGAAGTTCTTCGATAATATGCTGTCCCCAACCTTTATCTGCATAAATCCAGCTTGGCTTCCATTTCAAATTCAATTTGATTACAGCATCAATCCAAGTTCTGGCAGAGAATTCAGAGCGAGGAATATTTACAGACTCCAAAGCAACAATTCTTCCAGTAGAATGGGAGTAGCCAGAAACAAAGAATTCAGATCCTGCATTTTGGTTCCAGTCAATTCCGATGCTGATGATTAGATTTTTATAATCCGCTATCCCGATTTTCTGGCTCCAGAATTCATAGCTATCTGCTTGTACTTCTGAATAGGTATAATCTGCTCTTGCCGCATGAACGAGAGTTGGCTTGAACACTCCGTAACCGCCTTCAGTAAAAACAGCCATATACTCTGACATAAAGTTTTCTTTGGTGCCAGATTCTTCTTTAGCCTCCTCCTCAATTTGCTCCCAGTGTGGGAGCACAGAGCTGGGATAATGGTCCGATTTGTATTTAGGAGATTCATTCGTCCACTTATAGAAGCGCCCTCTTTTTCCAATTGGGGTAGAGGTTGCGTACATTATACCGCTTGCGCCTGTATGTAGAATTGGAACGATAACCTTTGAGATAATTTCTTCAGGGATCATATCCATCTCGTCAAGGTACATGATTGGGGTTCCTCTACCAGAACCACGCATTGTCCCACCAGCAGAACCGTCTGCTTTTACTCCAATTCCAGAAACGAATCCAGTAATGCTTCCACCATTCTTAAACTCCATATGATATAGAGGAGATTTTACATAAAGAGAGCCGCCATGTCCTCCCTTAACTTGAGAGGTTAACTCACCATTTCTCTTAATCAGAGATTCTATATCATTAAAGATACCAGTTAGCTGAGACTGGAAGGGTGTCACTATGTATATTTGTGGTCCGCAATATAGCTGATTCCCTTTGCTGTCTTTACCAGCCTTCTGAATAAAGTTAAATGCCTGATTA
>CAYZVE010000047.1:0-7413 GCA_964481805.1 uncultured archaeon
AACGCCTTTCATCCCCTAACTTTCGGAAGGGGACTTCTCGGCTACGAAGTTAAATAAAGTTAAAAAGGAAAAGAATCACTTCTTTTCAGCTTTTTTCCCTGGTTTTTCTTTCTTCTTTGGTTTTTTATCGTCTTTTTTCTCAGCTTTCTTTTCAGGTTTTTTCTCTTGTTTTACTTCTTTCTTGAATTTTTCTTCAGTTTTTGGTCCTTTAATGATTTCAGGGCTTGGCTTCTTTAAATTCAGTTTTTTTATCAAGCCTTCCTTGTCCATTGTCTGAATTACAGCCTGGTCTGTTGCTCCTTCTTGTATTTTTATTTGATGTTCAGTCGGCTCTAAATGGTCTATATTACATCTTCTTCTTTTAACTCCTGTCAAAATCTTGGGGCCTGTGACTTCAACGAAATTGTCCTTTGGATTTGCCAAAACTACGCAATTTTTTCCGGCTTCTCGGCCAGCAATTTTCATGCAAATTCTTCCTACAGTAAGCGTCGCCACCTACATCACCTCATAATAATTAATTAAAAGGAAAGGTTATAAAATTAGCTGGTTTTGCAAATTGATATGTTATTACTATTATATAGTAGATATGTAAAAAATGTGAGTTATAGCATATTCGGTTATACAGAAGACCCTTGCTCAAGAGAAGTTGATGATTTATTTGGAGTAGGCACATTTTATGGTGAATTTCAACCAGCGAAATGAATTCCCAAAGAATCAAAGCTTATTTGTCGTCAATCCCCTGACTTTTTTCCTCAAGACTTCTCTCATACACCTGGAACAAAGATTCCCGCCATATGGCCTTTCAGGTCTTTTTTTGGTTTTTGGCAATTTTACGAGAGCAGAAGGCCTTAATCTAGGAACACCCTTCAATTCCTTTTTACAATTTGAACATTTTGCGGCGCTTGGGTTCTTTCTCTTGTAATGAATAACTGTTTTCCCACCAGGGACTTTTTTTTGAGACTTCTTAAAGCTTCTCGATCTTAGCATTCTTCTAACCATTTACATCCCCATTATTTTTTTTAGTGCTATGCTGATAACAATGGAACAGACAATATACCAAATTATCCATGTCATTCCATATCCCCCAATTACTGGGAGTAATTGAGGCATAGTCATTACAATCATACCATTATATGTACTTTTCAGCCATGGAAAGAATAATATAAGCAATAACATTGAAATAACTAACGACATACTCAAAGGTTTAATCATTGACTGCATATATTCTGAATTCATCTCCATCATTTTTTTCATTTCAATGTCTATTTTTCCTTTATCCCCACTTTTTTGAGCCTCTAACATTTCTGCTCTTGCTTTTTGCATTTTGTCTTTCACATCTTTTATATTTGTTTTTCCCAGCAACTTTTTATTGACAAGGCTTGATGACCCATTAATGATAATGCATATAATTAATATGCTTAACATTGGGTTCAGTCCCATTATAGGTGAAAATATTGTGTTTAATATACTTTCAATCATTTTTAAACCTCCAATAACTTTCTCACCATAGGGTGAGCCTCATCTGTTCTCTCATTCTTTAATTGTTCATAAAATTGGTATATAATAGTTACTGTTAATAAAATACCAGTTCCTGTTCCTATTGCATCTGTAAAGTCTGCAAAAGCGGCTAATAAACCGATTGAAGCACCCCCCAATACAGCTAAAGGCGGGATATATCTGTTCAAGACCTTTTTAATGATTTTAGGGTCTCTTCTATAGCCTGGTATCTGCATGCCTGACGACACTAGTTGTTCGGAAATACTTTCAGCATCCATGCCTGAAGTACTTATCCAGAATACCGAAAACAAAGTAGCCATAGAAACCATAAATAAAAGATAAACTAAAGCTCTTATTGATTCTTTGCCTGTTACAGTTCCTGAGATTATACTTCCCAACAGATTTGTTGGGGCTGATAAATAATATATTAGCCCGCTGACAGGCTGATTGCCTTGAGAGGTTTCAGATAAGCATCCCAAAATACCACATTTCATAGTAGGATTAGTCAATGTTGCTTTAGCTGTCATTCCCCCAAAAAGAGTTATCATTGAAAGCAATGCAGCTGTAAGAATAACTGGGATATTGCTTGTGTAGAATAGCTTGAGTTCCCATCTTCTTCCGAACCCCCTGACTGCAGAGAATGCCAATGGAATCTCTACAGCTATACCTTGGGCATAAATAATAATGAGGAACACCAGCAATGTTGTTAGAATTGGCAATAATGGGGTTAAAATCTGGCCAAATTCACTATTTACAATATAAAGAAGAACAGACCAAACCTTTCCTATAGGTGGGTTTCCTGCTGAAAACAATTGGCACCCAGCTGAGCCAGCAATGCATGGACTAAATAATGCAATGAATATGCTGTTAATAACACCAGCAGCAATAAACAAACTGATACCAGAACCTACACCATACTTGCTAATTATTTCATCTAAAAACATAACAATTAAACCACCTAAACCAAGTTGTGCAACAACTATGAGAATTGTCATTGGATTATTATTTATAGGTGGTACAGCTCCCCCTATAACAAAAGCAAAAGACATAACGAAACAAAATACAACTGATAAAATTTTTTGAGTAACTTCATACTTCTTCTTATCATCCGAATCTGACTGGTCCCAGTTAATGATTTTTGAACCTACTAGTAGTTGAAGAATAATTGAAGAGTTAACTAAAGGGCCTATACCTACAGTCATTAAAGTACCGAAAGATGAACCGAAAAGCATTGCCAATCCCTGAAATTGGGATGAAATATTGGGAGAAACTCCATATACATGCCCAAATAATTGGGATGATAAAAGAAAGTAGATAACAAGTACTACCCCTGTCCATATCAATTTTTTATTTAAGGATAACTTATAGGTAGGTTTTTCAACTGTTGGCAAGTATTTTCCTAACTTTGCTATATCAAATTTGACCATTTTATCAAACCACTATTGTTTTGCCTTCTTTCTCTTCTATTTTTTTTATCGCAGACTTAGAAAAGGCTTTTGCTTCAACAATTAATTTATGATTTAGTTTTCCAGTTCCTAATAACTTGTCGTAACCTAATTCATCAAGTTTGACTATGATCATATCTTTTTCTTTCTGAACCCTCTTTTCTTCTAAAAGCTGTTCAATCATTGGATCAAGCTGTTTAATGTTAATGATTTTTGGGTTTTTAATAACTTTTTGGGGCCTTTTAAAACCTTTCTTGCCAAAATGCTCAGGGTCATACTTAAGAGCATGCATCCTCTTATGCTTATGCAACCCGGCTTGACCTACCCCACCCCTGCTTCCGGCTCCCCTGTGCTTTTTTCCACCGCCATATCCAGCAGTTCTAAATCCTCTTTTTTTGAGTATTTTTTTGGTTTTTCTGACTACCATAATCAATCACGTAACTCTATATTCTTATTTAGTTAAGTTTATTAACATTATTATTGTGGTATTTTTAGGAACTTTTAAATATGTAACTATTCTCAGTTTTAGGCAAAAGTGACTTAAATCATCCTTTCCAGTAAATCTTTTATTTTTTCTTTTCTATCTCCTAAATCCCCTCTTGGATAGGGGATTCTAGTGGCTTTATACCCCTTTATTGGCGGATTAAGCCTGAATACAGGTTTTAATTCTGGATAATCTTTAAACTTAACTTTGCCTTTCATTAAATCATCGACAAAGCTACCAAGAACATCATATTTGGTAACTTTCTTAATATTACCTTCTTCCAACTTCTTTCCACCTTTAACCATGCCTCTTTTCTTAAACAATTCAGCAACAGTTTTTTTGTCTATTTTGCCCCATGTTATCCAGTCTTTAGCTTTCTTGACCATGCCTAGATATTCTGGTGTTTCAGGGACAAGAACACAATGATTAATTTTATTAAGCCTAAGCATACCTAAGGTGTCTTCCACCTTTTTCCTTATGTTTATTTTTCCTCTGATTCTAATAACAGCTAACAATTCATTCACCGCTCTTGAAATTATGAAGATTTTTTAAAGCTTCAAATGTTGCTTTAACAAGATTATATCTTGTTTTAGTGTTTCCAAACGTCTTAATCCAAACATCCTGGATTCCTGCAAGGGATAATAATTTCTTGTTTTCATCACTTACAGAAAGGCCAATTCCTTTTGGTGCTGGCAATAGTATAACACTGACTGAACTAGATTTTCCCTCAGTCCTGTATGGAATAGAATGACCCTCTCCACAGTTACATTCCCATGAGCCACATTGCCTAGGAACAGAAATTAAGTTAAGTTTAGCTTTTTTATTGGCTTTTTCTACGGCTATTCTTCCTTCTTTTCCCACACCTTTTCCTATGCCAATTATACCATCCTGATTCCCAACTATTGAAAAAGCTGAATAACGATATCTTCTTCCTGACCTGTGCATCTTTGCCGAAACTCTAATAGCTGTCCTTTCAATACCCCCACCTTTACCAGGCCTGCCACCTATTAAAACCAATTCACTCTTGATATTTGGTATTAAAAAGTCGACAATTTCTGACTCTTTTATTTTCATCCCATTTTCTAGGATTTCTTGAATGCTTTTTATTTTTCCATTAAGGACATCTTTCCCTAATTGTGTCTTTGGTCTCCAGTTTAATAATGTATTTTCTGGTTCTCTCTCCCTTCTTTCAGGATTTCTGCTGTTTTTTCTTGGCTTCATATTAACCCTTAATTATCTTTTCTTTAAGTTTTTCAAAGTCTTCAACCATCTTATCAGGCTTGACCTTTGAAAATTGAATTTTATAAGTATCCCCCTTTTCTTTTGAATATTTAACAATGTTTTCTCCTTTGATCCTTCCTTCTGTCGGCAAAACATCTTCTGAGCATGGAACTTCTATTCCAGCGTCTTTAACACCTTTTACAGCAGCATATAATTTTGACCCTTTGATTATTTTTTGAACACCAAAATCCACAACAACATCTTTAATCTTCTTCTTTTTTGCCCTTTGGCCAATTAACAATCCTGCCAGATAGGCTGATGGAAGATTAGATGTCGAATATTTCCATCCAAGTGCTTTTATGTCTTGTGTGTTTGCCGAAACAAGAGTTTTATCCCCCTCAGTTTCATATTTGATTATTTGAGCTTTTGTGTGTTTATTTGATGTTCTGATGACTAACCTTGGCTTTTCTGATAATAATAACCCTAATCTTTTCTTGTAGTTCGTCTCCTTTTCAAATCTTCTTTTGAAAGGCATTTTGTATTTAGGCCCTATCTTCACTTATTATCCCTCTTTGTTTCAAATAAACTTTAAAGTGGCTTCTGCTCCTGAAAGCACCACTTTTGATTTTTAAATATAATTTTCTGTAAATTTTGACATCAAGTTTTTCTTTATCTTTTAATTCTTTTAACATTATCCTGAGAGAACGGACAGTGTTCACCCATTTTTGCTTTTCTGGAGTTCTCGCCCCTTTAGAACCTTTTCTTCTGCCTATACCTTGTTTCTTCTTTTTTTCTATTTTACTTTTTATTTTCTCGCTCTTTGCTTTTATGTAACCGTAATTTATCATTTTTCTAATATCTGCTCTGGTTATAGCATTTTTAATATCTTCTAAATGGTCAGGATTCATCCAGACTCTAGATTCTCCTGCTTTAAGCATAACAGATGCCATTCTTTTTTGTTGACTCAATCCACCCATATTAATCACATGTTTAAAAGTTTGATTTTTCTTTCTTCAGATTTTTTAATTATCTCTAGTTTCTTCTTTTTTCCGATTGTTGAAGATAATCTCCCTGCACATATTTTTGGATCTATTTTTTCTAAATCCTTGATATTTTGAACATAAATTTCTCTTAAGCCTGATGGATGAAGGCCTCTTGTGGATTTTGGAGCCCGATAACCAACATTTGGCATTTTACCCTTTGATTTTTCTCTTATTCTAAGTTTGCTATCTGTACCTCTAGGTTTTCTCCATCTTACTCTTACTCTTTTGAGATAATTTACCCCCTGCTTTAAAAATTTGGGTTTTTTCCTAGGGTTAGTCATCTTGTTCACCTGTAAAGTATATGCCATCTTGAAATATTCTCCTGTCGAACTTGTTTATCCTACAAGCTTGTTCAATATTTCCCATTGTTTGGCCAACTTCTTCACGATTTATTCCTGTTAATACAATATCTTGGCCTTTAATATCGATTTTTGTATTCCCAACTATTTTAGCTATTCTAGATTTTTTCTCCCCTATAAAGTTGTTAATCAATAATTTATCCCCCTCAGTTTTAACTGTTAAAGGGAAGTGGGAATAAACAATTTTCATATTATAAATATAGCCTTTTTTTACACCTTTTATCATGTTTTTTACGTGGGCAATAATTGTTCCCACCATTGCTTTGACCTTTCTTTTGTCAATTTTTGAAGAAACTATCAATTTCTTCTCTTTTTTCTCAATTTTGATATCATGAAAATACTTAAATGACCTTTCTAATTGACCTTTTTCTCCAGATACCTTTATTGTTTTCTTATCTGCTTCTAAGGTTATCCCTTCTGGTATTTCTAGTTCTTTTTCCATAATCATCGCCTAAAAGACATATGCAAGTAATTTTCCCCCTAGATGCTGTTTTTTAGCTTCTTCGTGTGTCATCACACCTTTATTTGTTGTAAGTATGAGTGTACCAAACCCTTTTGCTGGCAGAAATCTCTTTTCAAAATTTTCAAATTCATCAGATTTTACCGAATATCTTGGTTTTATGACATTACATTTATTTACAAGATTTTTCAGTTCAATTTTGAATTTTCCTGACTTTCCATCATCTATGAATTCGAAAACACCGATATATTTCTGCTTTTGCATGACTTTAAGGACTTCTTTAACAAGATTAGATGCAGGAGTAATGCATTCCATTTTACCTACTCTTTCTGCATTCTTTATTGTTATCATTACATCTGCTAATGTGTCATGTCTCATTTTTTTCACCTAATTAACTACATTTTATTGTTTAGTAAAGCTTATTAAAGTTTCCTTAGCGAGCGTAGGATTAGCGAAGCTTAGATAAATTATAAGAAGAATGAGTTTAAATATGTCGAAGTTTCGAAATTTAATTTATATCTAAATTCTTAAAGAACTATTAGATTAATTTATGGGGGTAATCGGCTAGTTTGGTCTAGGCTTCAAGCTTGGGGACCGGCCGAAGGACAAATTGCTTGCGACCCGGGTTCAAATCCCGGTTACCTCATTGTAATTCTGTTTGAAAAATTGAGTATTAGTTAAAATTATAAGAATTTTTAGAAACATTCAAAAAATAAAATAAAAAAATGCAATTACTCTACTAATCGTAGATTTCGAGCTTCCAGATTTTCCCTTGTTATGAAAATGGAACCCCAATAAGTTTTCTTATTTGGATCTTTTTTAGTAACCTCAATTGGACGATCTATAAAATATTGAGAACTTTGAAAAATCCTCCTAATTTCTGAAAATCTATATTAACTAATAA
>CAYZVE010000048.1:0-7312 GCA_964481805.1 uncultured archaeon
TAAAAAAGCTTAAATTTTAATTCTTCTGAGAGTTATTAATATTAACAAAAAGCTTTTAAAATGTTAAGATAATAAGAATAGAGATGAAAGATATGAAAAACAAGACAAGAGATATTGGATATGATGTTAAGCCTCCAGAAAAAACCTGCGAGGATCGAAATTGCCCGTTTCACGGGACTTTGCCAGTTAGAGGAAAGATTCTTGAAGGTTTGGTTAAATCAGAAAAGATGCAAAAATCTGTAATAGTTGAAAGAAATTTCCTTCATTTTGTTCCAAAATATGAGAGATATGAAAGAAAACATAAGACTATTTCTGCTCATAAACCCGATTGTATGACCCTTAAAAAAGGAGATAAGGTAAAAATTGCTGAATGCAGGCCTTTATCTAAAACAAAACATTTTGTAATAATAGAGAAGATGAGTTAAAATGAAAGCATTAAAAGCAAATGTAACAAGAGCAATCTCAACTGGGACAATGTTAGAATGTGCAGATAATACTGGAGCCAAAAAGTTAGGTTTGATATCTGTAATGGGATATCATGGAAAAAAGGGTAGATTAGGGCGTACTGGTGTTGGAGATGTAATCATCTGTTCTGTTAAAAAAGGGACTAAAAAATGGAGAAAACAAGTTGTTAAAGCACTTATAATTCGCCAAAAGAAAGAATATAGAAGAGCGAATGGGATTAGGATTAAATTTGAAGATAATGCTGCGATAATTGTTAATGAAAAGACAGAGCCTCAGGGTTCACAAATTAAAGGCCCTGTGGCTAGAGAAGTTACTGATAGGTTCTTGACTATTGGTAAAATTGCAAGTTTTGTGGTGTAAAATATGAAATTTTGGTCTAAAAATTGGAAATCATCTACTCAGCCTAAAAAACAAAGAAAGTATATTTACAACGCTCCATTACATATTAAAAGGAGTTTTCTTTCTGCTAATCTATCAAAAGAATTAAGAGAGAAGTACAATAAGAGATCATTTCCTCTTAGAAAGGAAGATGAAGTAGAAATTATGAGAGGAGAATTCAAGAAAAAGAAAGGAAAAATTAACAAAATAAGTGTTAAAAAAATCAAGGTTTATATAAATGGTGTAACAAGAAAAAAAGTTGATGGTTCAGATATATCAATTCCTATTCATCCAAGCAATCTTAAAATATTGGAATTAAATTTAACTGATAAGAAAAGGTTAAATGCTTTGAATAAAAGTGTTAAAAGGAGAGAAAATGATAAAAAGACATCTAAAAAGACTGTCAGCCCCAAAGTTTTGGCTGATGAAAACAAAGGAAACAAAGTACGCAGTAAGACCAAGACCAGGTCCCCACAAACTGAATGATTGTATACCTTTACAAGTATTGGTTAGAGATGTACTTGGTTTAGTTGACGTAGGATCAGATGCTAGAAAAATGATAAAAATGGGAGAAATTTTTGTCGACGGCAAGCCAAGAAAGGATCATAAATATCCAACTGGGTTAATGGATGTCATTTCAATTCCAAAAACAAAGAAAAATTACAGGATAAGTATTGATTATAAAGGGCCAAAAGTAATAGAATGCTCTGATAAGGAAAGTAACGTCAAACTGGTTAGGATTAATGATAAAACTCTAATTCGAGAAGGAAATGTTCAACTTAATCTTCATGATGGAAGGAATTTGATAATACCTGTTAAAAATCCAAAAAAACCCACAGAAGATGTCTATGAAACTGGAGACTCATTGCTTATAGAATTACCCAGCCAGAAAATACTTGAACATTTTAAGTTTGAGAAAGGTAATCTCGCTTTGATAACAGGCGGTCAAAATATGGGCATTTTTGTCAATATTAAAAATAGTATTAAAAACAGAAGCCGTGAACCAAATATGGCTATTTGTGAAAAGAATGGAAAAGAATTTGAATCTATTAAAAATTATGTATTTATTATTGGTAAAACCAAGCCTGCAATCACACTAGAAGGTAAATAACATGAATCCAATGCAAGAAATAAGAATAGAAAAAGTAACCCTAAATATGGGTTGTGCTGGGGATAAGGTTAAAATCGAAAAAGCTCAGAAATTTCTAGAAAAAATTATAGATCAGAAATCTTATGTTACTTCATCAAAGAAAAGAACTACATTTGGATCCACTAAAGGAAAGCCTATAGGAGTTAAAGTGACTTTGAGAAAAGAAAAAGCTAAAATTTTTCTAAAAGATGCATTTGAAGCTATTGATAAAAAAATGAAAATAAAACAAGTTAATAATGGCAATTTTTCATTTGGCATTAAAGAAAGTATAGATATACCAAATGTTAAATATGATTCAGAAATAGGAATTGTGGGGCTAGATGTTTGTGTAACTCTGGAAAGGCCTGGATTTTGTGTAAAGAAAAGGGGAATTAAACAAGCAAAAATAGGCAAAAACCATTTAATATCTAAAGAACAAACTGTTAATTGGATTAAAAATTGGGGGGTGTCAATCGATGGATAGAGAAATGTTTGCATATGATATGATACTTAAATTATCTGGAGTTATATTCAAAAAAGCCCAAATGGACAAGAGTTTTGAGAAGGTATATAATAAAGCTTTTAGCAAGATTGTTACTACAGATTTTGAGACTGATATGGACATGCTTGAGATATTTGGAAATGTTGGTGGGTAGATGGCTGAAAGAAAATATGGTAAAGGCAGGTTTAAATGCTGTCAATGTGGTAGAACTGGTGGAATTATCCGAAAATATGATTTGAATTATTGTAGGCAATGTTTTAGAGAAATTGCCAAGAGCATGGGTTTTAAAAAGAATGATTAGGAATTTGAGAATTAATGGGGAAAGTTATATAATTTTTATATATCTAAGAATGTCTTTAATATTTTGGTTTTATATTTATTTTTCCATCTGGATCCAAAATTTCTAGGTCATCTCTTGTTGCTCTAAAGTAGGCCTAGACGCTTCCTTTCTGTCTCATTACAAAAATATCTTCGCTGTCTAAAGCTTCTCTTAACATCTGTCTGTAAAGTGGGGTTTCTTGCCAATCTGGAAAGAATTGAATGCTTGATCCCAATTGAAAGTCTCTCTCCCTTCCAACTATCGCTTCGTCGTTCGCTAGTACAGTCATACTCGGATGTTGATATTTGTCTCTCATTAGTTGGTTTACTCCATTATATGCCTCAATCATATCAGTGGCGTCTGTTTTTCATCAAGAACTAATAAAGCTTTTTTCATAATTTGATAATAGAATTTCAAGGATTTATTTCTTCAATTTTTGATTTTGTCTACAACATACCAGAAGAATTTTTGGAAGAAAATGGTATTTACTCAACTTCTATTCTTTCTGCATCAAATCCAAGCTTTATTAATAATGCCTTTATACTCATTATATGGTTTCCCTGAAGTTCAACATTACCTTCTTTATATGAGCCACCACATGCTAGTTTCCTTTTTAATTGTTTAGTCACATCCCTTCCAGATTCTTTATTCACGCCTTCAATTATTGTTACTGGTTTTTTGAATTTTCGTGTGGTAACATATACCCTTATCTTCTGGCTTTCTCTTTCTACAATTTCACAAACACAAAGTTCTTTTGGCAAACCACATTTTTCACAAATTTGTCCTACCAATTTTTCACCGCCAATAATATAGAATAATCAAAGAAACAATCAGAATTAATATTTTTTTTATTCATCCGGCATTTCTCTCTCATTTTTTAACGTAAGTAACCTTGCAATATCCCTTCTTATAATTTTTATTCTTCCGGGGTTTTTAATATTTCCCCCCATCTCAATATTTCCTCTTTCCTTTAATAATTCTAATTTTAATTCTTTTAATCTTTTCCCTTGATCTTCAGGTTTGAGTTTTCTAATTTCTTTTATCTTCATAAGAGTCACTTCTTAGCTTTAGGCTTTTTTTTGGATGAAACTGCCTTTTCCTTAACCTTCTTCTCAGTTTCAGCTACTTTTTTAGTTTTAACTTTTTTAGTTGGTTTCTTCTCTGGGGTTTCCTTTATTTTAGGGCTTACTTCGGCTTTTTCCTCTTTAACTGCTTCCTCTTTTGGAGCTTCTTCCTTTTTTTCTTCTCCAATAGCTTCTGCTTTTTGTTTTATTTTCTCATTTAATTCAGCAATTTTTCTAGATAAATCTTCTGGCATATCCTTCATTATTTCAACTTTTACACCGATCATTCCCAATTTAACAACGGCCTTGGCATACCCTCTGTCAAGTATATTGTCAGCATAATAACCAGCATGCTTAACATAACCTAATTTAAATTTTTGAAGTCTTCCTCTTTCTCCACCAATCTTCCCGCTGATATTGATTTGAACTCCAACTGCACCACTTTTCATAATCTCATTAAGATAAAAATTAACTACTTTCTTATAGAATGACCCTCTTTCAACAGTTTTTACAATTCTGCTTGCAACTATCTGAGCATTTAAGAACTGATTTTCCACTTCTTTAACATCAAGCATAGGATTTTCTATCCCGAATTTTTCCTTGATATCTTCTGTAATTTCTTTTATGATTTTACCAGATCTCCCAATAACAAGCCCGGGTTTGCTAACAAAAACAATTATTCTTGTTCCTAATGGTGTTTGCTGAATTTCAATATGGCTATACCCAGATTTATCAAATTTTTTACTCAAATAATTTTCTATTTGGACCTGTTTTATGCCTTCCTTAATAAAATATGATTCTATTGTCATTATCTCTCCTCAAGCTCTAGTTTTAACTCACAAATCTTTGCTCTTCTTCCACGATGTGTCCATCTACTTTTAGGCAGCATGAAACCAAATGTTTTGTTTGCCTGGCCTTTTTTTACAAACAATCTTTCTGTATCTAAATCTTTTGCTTCTGCATTTGATTCACAGTCTTTTATTAGATTAAGCACTTCATTGGAAGCTTTTGTGAAATGCCTTCCATCAATATTTTTTTTCTCTGATATAAGTTCATTTAATAAGGTTTTAGCTTTTCCAACTGGCTTGTTCTTGATATGCCTAAATAAAACTACTGAATCTTTTAATGAAACCCTTGCTAAGGGTCTTGATGCAATTGCTATTTTTTCTTGCTTCATATAATCACTACTTTAATGGAATGTGTTTGGATCCTCTTGTAGCACCTGCCCCAGGGCTGGAATGCTTTGTTTTCGCTCTTGTCATAGAAAATTCACCTAATCTATGGCCAACCATTTCTGGTGTAATTGTAACACGAATAAATTCTTTTCCATTAAAAATCCCTAATTTTGCATCAGACATCTCTGGGACAATAACCATATCTCTTTCATGAGTTTTGTGAAACCCATCTGGTTCCTGCTTAATTTTTTCTAATAATTTCTTTTGCCTATCACTAAACCCTCTGATTAAACTTCTTCTTTCACGGCTAGTGATAATTACACCAAATTCCTTCAAACTCATCTCTTTGAGTTCTTCTAAACTTTTTCCCCTGTAATAAAATTTTCTTGCCATATTCACACCTTATTTACAATAATACATATAAACTTACTTCCTCTTACCCATTCTTCTTGGGGCTACTGCTCCAACCTTTCTTCCTGGTGGTGCATTTCTACTTACAGATTTTGGAATACCTGGTTTAGTTTTACCACCAAATGGATGGTCTACTGGATTCATTTTAACACCACTGACATTTGGATATAATTTATTTCTCGCTTTTTTGGCATGATGTTTCTTTCCTGCTTTAACCCATGGCTTTTCTCTTCTGCCAGACCCTGCAGGTATGCCCATTGAAACAAGACAATTTTCATTTATTTCTTTCATTTTACCAGATGAGAGCTTAATTCTGATTTTATTTTTAACTTCTCCTATAACAGTTGCAAAGCTCCCAGAACTTCTACAAATCTTAGGGCCTGAGCCAGGATAAGTTTCTATTCCAAATATCTTCATCCCTTCTGTAACTTTACTTATAGGAACAACACTGCCGGAATTTAACCCAGATCCATAGCTGATAATATCACCAACTTTCACCCCATCAGGAGCTATCTGGAATCTTTTTGAACCGTCTGAAAATTCAATAATCATTAATGGGGCATTCCTTGCTGGATCATGAACTATATCAGTTATTAATCCGTTCTTAACACCCGGAGAAAGATTATAACTAACTTTACCAATAAACCTGTGGCCAGGTGATCTATACCTTGGCCCTCCTTTTCCTCTTGCTCTTTGGATTATTCTTTTTCCCATCTACTCACCTAGATTATCCCTAGCCTGACAGCAATGTCAGCAGCTTGGTATTCTGGCTTTAGTTTAATAAATGCTTTCTTTCTTCCAGTTCTTGTGATAATTGTGTTTATACTTTCAACCTTAGCCTTAAATTCATTCTCAAAAGCCTGTTTAATTTCTTTTTTTGTAGATTTTCTATCAACAATAAACACTAATTTATTCTCTCTTTCCACTAAACCAATACTTTTTTCAGTCATATTGGGATATCTTAATGTTTTATATGGATCCATTTTCAAAACCTTCTAATGATTTTAATGCTGACTGGGAATATATTGTCAGTCTACCAGGATTTGAGCCTGGAGCTAGATCTTTGATTGTTAGTTCATCGAGTAATTTCACATCAACACCTGAAATATTTTTTCCCGATTTTAGTATCCCATCGTCTTTTGTTACAACAAGGAGTGGACCTACTTTTTTCTTATATTTTCTCCCTCTCATTTTTCCCCTGCCTTTTCTTACCTTCATTTCTTTTGTTCTTTCTAATTCTTTACTTAAGCCCAAATTGAGTAATAGGTCTAAAACATCTTTTGTTTTTTTAATTGAATTAATATTATCTTCAATAACTAAAGGAAGTTTTATACCGTCAACTAAATGGCCCCTTTCTTTAACACAATCAAATGAAGCAGTAGCTGCAAAAGCAGATTTGAATGCAAGGAGGTTCTCTTTTTTATTTATTTTTTGAACCCAGTCTTTCACTGTTTTTGGCGGATGTGCTCTTCTACCTTTGACCGATTGGGGAACTCTCCTTACTCTGAAACTCAATTGGCCTGAACCATGCAATCTTGGCAGTCTTGCACGGGAAATCATCATCATACTATATCTGATATGCCTTCTACCATGGTAATGGGCAGATGTTCTTTTACCTGCCATAGGGTCAGAACCATAAGGCTGCCTAATTAAACTTTGAAAAGATAAAAATGATCTTTTGATAAGGTCAGACCTAATTTTTTGGCTAAATACTTTTGGTAATTCTACTTGTGCTTTTGATTTGCCTTTGAGATCTAAAATATTAACTTTCATAAAATCACATTACTATCTCCTTAATATCTACCGGAACTGTAGGTTTTTTATTAGCTCTTATTCCATGCCTCACAATAATAAGCCTCTTTCTTGGGC
>CAYZVE010000049.1:0-7231 GCA_964481805.1 uncultured archaeon
AACATGGCTTCAAAAAATAGTAAAAATAAACGCAAAAATAAAAATGATAAAAAAGTTATATATATATATATAATGTAGTTAAATAGCAAAAAGCGTGCCAACAAAAAGTTAATTTTTAAACCATTGTCAACCAACATAGTACGACGACCCTTAAACATTAGCAAATTAGTAAGGTTTATAACTCATTGAATAACAATAACTTAGAACGTGGATAATATAGACCCATTAAAAAGTATGTCAATAGTAGTTGACAGACTCATAACCTGTTGTGCCCCTTGCGTTGACCCCCCCCACCTTATTGAGATTTGATGCTCACGAAATGGCCGAAATTGTTAAGCGTTAGGGCGTATGCAACCTCAGAAAATTTGGAACTCTAAGGGAAGTAAAAACTACCTATTGTAGTAGATATATTAAGTCACGGGCTGTGTTTTCTTAAAAAAGATATGATTTTTTCTCAAAATAAGGAACTTTTTCTCTATTAAGGGGTTTAAACAGCAGAAATGGAGTTATTGGTATTATTATGTTTTTACTTTTTGACCTTATGATACTTATTTATTTTGGTGTGACATTTTGTATTGCCATAGCGGTATATCCAATTGTATATTCACTTAGATGATTGTGTGGTATAATAAAAAGGATAAATAATGGTTACTTTAAGGGATTATATTATTGCTGATTCTGAACAAAAATGCTTAGAAAAATATAAATTATATTGCAAAACTGAGTTAAAAATAAGATATGCAAATACTTTCACAACAACAGATCAAAAACATTATAGAAAACCTTAATTAAGCTAAGTTATCTAATAAGGGGTGACTTCTGCATTCAATTAAACAATCCATAGTATTATGGCTATATTAAAGATTTTAAATATGTTTTAGGGTAATTAATGAACATTTTATACACATATAGAGGTTCTAAAGCCCACAACCTCTATATCCCGTCAGAAGAGATTATGTCTACTGATGATATAGATTATATTGGTGTTTTTATCAATCCCTTAGATTATTACTTCGGATTGAAAAGAAGGGAACACGAAGAGATAAAAAGTGGGCCGGATGATATCATTCTCTATGAGCTAAAAAACTTTGTTAGTCTTTTGTGCAAAGGTAATCCTAATGTTATGTCCGTTCTTTGGAATAAAAAAGAAATGTACACAGAGATAACAAAAGAGGGGCAAATGCTTTTGGACAATAGGGACTTGTTTAGTAGTAAGCGGGCCTATTTCTCTTTTGGGGGGTATGCTAAATCTCAGTTGAAAAAGATGTTTAGTAGTTCTTACTATGGTTATATGGGTGACAAGAGAAAGGAGTTGGTTGATAGATTTGGTTATGACACTAAGAATACATCCCATTTGATCCGGTTACTTAAACAAGGTTCTGATTTTTTGTCCACGGGTAAATTAACTGTTTGGTGTGAAGGAGAATGGAGACAAAAGCTTCTCAATATCAAACAAGGAAAATGGTCTATTCCTCAAGTTAAATCCTATGCTATGTTATTAAGTGAGGAACTTGACAAATCTTATATGGGGTCTAATCTTCCAAATAACGTAAATAAAAACAAGGTTGATAAGTTATTAGTCAAAATATTTGAACAGTATTTTTATGGTGATGTTATGCTAAAAAGAAGTAAAAAATGATTGCTTTAATTATTTCCATTTATGTTTTAGTAGGTTTTATTTTTGTTGGTCTTAATTCCAAACTTAATGCTATAGAAAAAGATATAAATAAACTCAAAAATGAGGTAGTAAAGAAGATATAATGAGTTTAACACAAGAATTTCAGGAAAGTGTAGAAGATACGCTAATAAGCATAGATAACAGTGATAATTATGAGTTTTCTTCCAATATAACCTATATGCAAAATATTATCCAAAGGGCTGAGTTCTTTGACAAAGTGACTAAAAGGATGTTAATTGACTTAGCCATGCAAATTGGTAAAATATCCATTCTTTGTGATATGGGAAATTATGTACTTGCAATGGTGAAATTTAATGCTATGGTGGTCAATGCTAATATAAACGTAAAGACCCTTTTAGGATTAGGGGACAAACGGGAATACATATGACAAAAACAGAGTTTGTTACAAGTTTATTTGAGGAATATAGTGATCTTATTAGCCAAAAGACAGATAAACCTCATCCTATTATTGATCAAATAAAAAAATTAGATTATGATTATGAATTTTGTGGAAGCAAGATATGGCAAATTACATCTGATTCTGATATAGTTGAATTTATGCTGGAAGAACACAAAAATACATTTGAGCTATATTATGTGGATTCTTGGGCCAGTATATAGGAAGATAATGTGAACCACCCTCTTTATTTCTTTTATTTAGATATAACAAAATGAATAAGAGTAATTATATAGATGTTATAGTTTATTTAATTTAGTTTGACTGAAGTTAAATTTCCCTATAAATAATTAGACTTGTTTGGAGAGTAGGGAACTTTTATTACTTTTGATTGTTAATATAGGTATGAACACTATTGGAATATAGCACACAACTGAGTAAATAAAAAAGTAAAAAATTGTTATTAACACTAAGCAACATATATAGTAGAGACTATTCTGAAATAATAGAATCTTATAATAAGGCGTAAATTATGATTAACAAAACACCTAAAAAGACACAGACAGGTTTATACATGAAAAAATCAAACCCTAAAAAGAAAACGAAGAAAGGTGTAGCTTTTAAATTATCTGTAAACGGTGAAATAAAGGATGTCACGTTTGAACAACTGTCTCTTATGAACAACCTTGATTTGACAGCACTGGTTAGACTTCTTGTTGAAAAGAAAATTATTAAGATGGATGAACTTGTAGCTATGGTTGGAGTTGTTGGGGTAAAAAAAGACTGTTATTAGGGAAAAAGGTATCAACGTAGCTACAGTAATGTTTTGCAGGGAATAATAATGATATTTATTGGTGACGTACATGCAAAATTGGGTGCATATAATAAAATAATTACCCAATACAATAAAAAATACACAGTCCAATTAGGAAACTTTGGCTTTGGTTTTAATTATTTTATAGAAGATAGTTGGAATTCTAAACATATGTTTATTCGTGGTAATCATGACTGCCCTGAAGAATGCAGAGCCCATCCTAATTATTTGGGGGACTGGGGTATTAGTACGTGGGCTGACCTGAACTTCTTCTTTGTTGGGGGTGCTTACTCTATTGATTATAAATGGAGGCGTGAGTATGAGCAGAAATATTATACTAAAATATGGTGGGAAGAAGAAGAAATAGCTAAAAAAGAGCACAGTAAAATAATCAAATTATACTCAGATTATAGACCATACTTAATGGTAACTCACGATTGTCCCCCAAAGGTTAGGGAAGCTATTATAGGTAAGGATAAAGAAGAGTTTAAAAATAGAACTAGTGACATTTTGTTAAAAAAATTATTTAAACTATACAAACCAAGAACATGGATATTTGGTCATTATCACACTTCTTTTAATAAAATAATTGATGGGTGTAATTTTATTTGTTTAAACGAATTAGAAACAAAGGAAATAAGAAGCTATTAAGATATGTTTTTTCCAAGTGACATAAAAGCCATGGCAATTGCATCAGCTTCGTGTTCATTTTTTGGATAATAACCCCTGCGTTTACATTCTTTTATCATAGAATCTTTATCTGCATTACCATTACCAGTAAAATTTAATTTAATCTCTTTTGCTTTCGGTAGCAATATTTTACAGGGTTCAAATCTTTCTGCCATAGCTATCAGTGTATATCCAAATAACTCGCCCAACCTCGCTCTATTTCCCCCAAAGTCGCCCATAGGGTGTTCAATTACAACTGTGCCAACTATGGAATCAAAATAATCACATATTCTTTTATAATATAATAAATGTCTCGCAGCTAAATGATAATGTGTGGCTCTATTAAATTCACTATTTGTTATTGTGCCAAAATAATCAAATTTTATCTTTTCTGCACTATCATTAAGGGTTACTATAAAAGTGCAGCCCATACCAATATCAATTCCCGTGTGCATCTATAATCTTCTCTGCCTCTTTAACCGCACTTGATATTTTTTGTTTTACATCATGGCGTATCATTACATCAACAAGCTTGCTAATTGGTACCACGTATTCTAAGCAATAATAGTCTTTAGGGAAGTTCAAAATTAAATAATGCTTCTCCCTTGTCACTATAGACTTAATCTCTTCATCGGTCCCAAATAACTGATCAAATATTAATGTTTCTATATCAAGATCTATTAGGTCGGAGTTGTTGATCGTCCCAATCAATCGCTGTACTTCGATTATCCATTTGCTTTTTTTTGGCATTTTGAATACTACCCCTTCTAATACGACTTTTAACTTTTCTTTTAAATATAACGCGTGGCTTCCAATGATCAGGCATAAAAAACTTTTCATCATTAGGAATTCTTATCAATCTAGCCTTAGCTGTAGCACAATAAAATTTAGCAAAATCTCTTATATTTACTATTTTACCTTGTTCCATAAAACTAAGTATGGATTTGAACAGAGCTTTTGTTACCACATGCACATCTTTTATTGTCATACCGGTTCGAGCGGCAACATCTCTATCTACACTACTTAAATGTACTATATTTAATGAAGAATGTATTTGTTTTCCCAACCGTTACTCCCAATCCTATCTTCTTATAAAATATATCACCGGATACTAATATATTTTTATCATTGTAGCCAATTCCAATATAAGGTATAAATTTTCTTACTTTATATTTATCTTCATAGGTTAGCTGTCTTTTACCATAAGGCCATTCTACATTAACACCAACATTAGTATAAAAATTAGAAGAATCACTAAAATGTATTGATCCCCATGTTGGCTTAGTACTATCAATTATGTGTGTTATAACAATAGAGTCCCTAAATCTTATTGAATCTTGATAAGTTATTACAGTAGAATCAAATACAACCAAAGAAGATTCAAGGGGGGTTGATTTTAATTTGGCTATAGTTTTAAGTAAATCATTAATATCATTAACAAATTTATTAGTAGTTATTTTTAGGGATACATTTTGAACATTAACAGAATCAATAATCCTGTCTTTTTCATTTAACAGAATTATGTTATTATCTAATTTTTTATCAATATAAAATGCAATACCAGACATGATTACGGTTATAGCAATTAATATTATTTTTAACCATTTACTGCTCATTATTTTCTCTTTTTTATAGAGGGGACTTTTACATCCCCTCTTATTTTGGTTTCCTAATATTCAAGTATTAAACTATAATATTATTAAAATTCAAAATAGATACCTAATGAGGGGTGAATGCCAAGACCTTCATCAAAATTAGCCGTTGTTTTAAACAGTAAACCCCACGGGCGGGCTAAATTACCAATTTGATACTTTGTTCCAAGCCCAAATTTACCAGAAAGATTAAATTCAGTATCTGTTGCCTCGCCTTCTGTTTCTGTTTCTATTTCACCGGCAAAGCCTACAATAAGGAAAGGTATAAAAGGTGAGCCTTCCTTATATTCCAAATACCAAATACCCTCTAATTCTGGAGTATAACCTTTTGTCTCAACTTCCCCTTGGGTGTACCATGTATAATTAAAGTTAACAAAAGTTTCATCTGGAATCAAAAACCCAGCCATTCCCTTTGTGTTTGTTATAGCACTAAAGCCCGTAGTTAAAGCAGGGACAGCATCAATAGTTTTAGTACTAAACATAATAATATCTGCACCGCTACCAGCATAAAACGTGTTAGTAGCAAAAGATGCTGAGGTCAACATCAAAAAACAACTAATAATAAAAATATATTTACGCATAAAATTACTATTCCTTTTCTTTAATAGCCACGACATAAGTCAGACCAGCCAATGTTTCTGTTAAACCAAAACCTAAAGCCCATATAGCTTCTGTGGTTAATGGTTCACTTAATCCAAATCTAACAAATAACAAACTTCCACCGTAAGCAAGTCCTACACCAACAAAACCCAGTAATAAACGAATAAGTTTAGTATCTGTAAGACCAACTTTATTTTTTAACCACTCTGCCATATACGGGAATAAAAATCCAGCTAAAGTGGCTAGTAATGTATCCAAAGAAAATAAGTTCATTAATTTTCTTCCTTTTCTTTTAATTTATTTTTAACAATATTTATCGCCTTTGCACGTTGGCGATACACCCACCCAGACGTAGGACTAACTGACAAACTTTCAGCTATATTTTCAATGGTATGCTGCAAAACATAATAGCACATTAAAACATAAAGTTTGTCTTCTGGTAAACACTGCACTGCTTCCCAAATAAACTTCTCTTCTTCGGAATTAACAGACAAAACAACTGTCTCTTCTTTCTTTCTTTTATCCTCCTTTCCTATTAGTTCAAGAGTAATTATTATATCTTTTGTTTTCATCTCCATTACTTGCTCTATTTCCATACTCAAAAAATCAATTAAATATTGTTCCTGAATTGTCTTTTCCATTTTATAAAGTTGTTTTGTATCTCTTAAATTTCTAAGAAATAACCATTCATTCCAATTTTGCATATAAGTAGAAAAATTGGATCGTTCTGGATCAAATCTAGACACCTTTTCTATGAGCATTAACATAGTATCTGAAAATAAATCTTCTATATCCTCTTTTGATAGAAATAACTTTAATCCATATCTATTAACTAAAACATTAATCTTAGTTCTGAATTTTGGATAGAGTTTTTCTAATTCCCTATTTCTTTCAGATATTGTTAAACTCTTCTTTATATTCTTCTGGTTTATCATTTCTTTCGTAGATAAAAATTTCATTTGTTTGAAAATTGTAGGTAACGATGTCATTCATTCCCATCAGATATCCAAACTCCTCTTTTAATAATCTTGCTATTTCATTGTCTCTTTCTACTACCGCATTTACTAATTCTACTCTAGCATTATTTAATAAAGTATGTGCTACTTTTATTTTTGTCGTAGAATACATTAGTGCCATATTGTTTTCAACCAATTGGAAGGCCTTTTTAAGTCGCATACAAAACCCCTTTCTAATATTGTTTATCACATTCTAGGTATGATTTTGTACTATTTTTCATGAATTTTTTGGTAAAAGTATAAAATTTTTATTTATATATACAATCTTTTTAGCAACCTCATTTTCTATAAAGGTATCTAAATCAAAATAATATGTATTTATTTCACTTTTTCTCATTCTTTTAGCTATTTTTTGTGTCTTTTCTATGTCTTTTTGTGGTAATTTAGCTTTTTTAGCCTCATTTA
>CAYZVE010000050.1:0-7181 GCA_964481805.1 uncultured archaeon
AATTCTCTGATGCAGTGTAAGTGCAAGAATAATTCCAAACACCAACTCCAGCATTCTCGGAAACACTTCTATTACCTGCTCCTGTGCTTACTTGAGTTCCATTCCTATATAAAGTCAAAGTAGCTCCAATATCACCATCAGTTATGTTGCACTGAATCAAAGCAGCAGCAGGGTATGTCGTAGCATTGCCGGTTGCGTTGAACAGGACTGACAGCTTTGCCGTTGTTGAAGTAACAGTCAGCATAATTTCATCACTTCCAAACGTGTAATTAGAACAGCCTGATGTATAATAAGTGTAATTGTAAGCTCCAATCCCTAGAACAGTTGTATCTGATACAGAAGAACCAGTATCTATTTCTGTCCCATTCCTCAACAATGAATAAGAGCAGCTATCATCTCCATCATTGTTCTCTGATCCTATGTAGTCTGATTCTGTCCCATAATCTATTGGCGATGTTATACTCCCCGATAGGGATGGAGTTGCTTTATTGACACTAAATGTATTATAACTAGACCTGTTCTGGTTGCCAGATGTATCATTACCTATGAATGTATAATTGAGAACACCTACACCCAAACTTGTTATGTTTGCATAAAATATGTTTCCAGTATTTGAACATGTTATGTTTGCCCATGAACCTGAAGCATTATGCTCGAAGAAAACATTCTTCATCCCGATATTGTCTGTAAAATTAATCTGGAATCCATAGTTTGGGGAGTAAATGTATGTTGCTGGATCTGATGACCCTTCTGATATATCTTGCCAGGTTGGTGGTGCTGTGTCAGCAATTGTAAATGATTGCACACTTGTCACATTTTCATTCCCTAAAGTATCATTGTAATAGATTTTCCATCCGATTATTTGCCCGTCAGAAACAGATGAATTATCCCAAGTGAAGTTAGACCAAGTCCATGTTGCTGCTGCGTCTGCCATATTTTTTGGTGAGCCATAAGTTCTACCTTCTATGTCTTCATAACTCAGGAAATCAGCTGACTGACTTAAATATGAAGCGTTAACCCATGCCGCCGAACGGACTTCATTTGAAATACGGACTTCATCCAGTTTACCATCCAGATAATAAGGATTCATTATTGCTGCCCCAAGAGTAAAATCATTATTACCATCAACCAAGCTTTGAGACATTGTAACTGGATTATCACAGACCGAATCCCGACAGAAGGTAATAGTTGATGATGCTTTATCATAAATAATTGCATGATGGTACCATACATTATTTGATGTGCTGCTGCTAGTAGAAGTAGGTGAATAAGCTTTCTCTAAAACCCATTCCACCCAGTGGGTTACAGTCAAAACATCATGAGTGCCATTCCAATCACCTACGACTAAAATAACGTTACCATCATCATGAACGCTGTCATATTTTTGGAGAACAGGCAACCCCAGCCAGGGATTACTTTCAATATTGATCCAAAATTCGATGGTGTAATTGTCGAGAAAATCAAGCCCGGTCTGGTCTGCATCTGAAATATTAAGGAATTCAGTGTTATCCTTTTCAAAATCTGCTGAACCAGCTATTTTACCTGAGGTGTTCATGCTAACTGTGTTCTGGTCTGTAAGATTATTTTTGTTGCCTGTAGAGTCATACCTTGTCCCTGAAGTTTCATTCAAATGCCAGACAGCAACATAATTGGCATCATATGTGTTAGCCTCATCCTGGACATCTGCAGCCTGAGAATTGTCATAATACATCCAGATATGATCTGTTGATGAGTTGTCCAGCAAAGGAACCTTAACCCAGACAAATGAATCTCCGGTCTCATTCCATAATTCTATGTGATATGATAGTTCAGTGGTATTGTCTGCATCTATGAACCTAATATCAGTTCCGTCATCCTTTGTGTAGGAATAGTCAATGTAGCTGGAATTGAGTTTAACAAGAAGAGGAAAGTCAGTCAGATTCTCTGTTAAAGGGCCGGTCCATATGGAAAAAGATATTTTTTTAATCTGATTCCAGCTTGTGTTCCACCACTCATCATTAATTAACGTATAATTTTTCCAACTTCCAGTTTCATTAGTCGATAACCAAGCCCAGTCTAAATTATTATCATCATAACCCATCCCATAAAGAAGAACAGCTTCTTTATAACTAGGATTGCTTGTATTGCTTCCAAGATAACCAGCAGTGTCGTTCCAGAGAGGATTACTTGAATCATTTCTGCTGCAGCAAATCTTCGTGGCATAAGCGTCAGCACCACAATCTGCTAAGTGTAGATTAGTAGTTCCTCCAGTAATCGATGTGGAAAGAGATGCAACACAAGTATCATAATTATCACAATTGCTTGCATAACCGCATTCAATTTCTTTATCAGCACTCAAACAAACACCAAACGCATAATTACTTTCATTATTTAATTCAGCATGCGCATTTGTCTCACTTGATAGATTCAATAGAACCTGACTATATGTTCCAGAACAATCATTCCCCAATGTAGCTCCTCCCCCATTATCAACACAACAGACTATCTGGTTGTAAACTGAATTGTTTGCTAATTCCCCATGAGCATTTGTGGTAGATGATAAATGAAATATATCAGTATCTGAACAACTTTCTGCCACAGTACATTCAAGTGTTCCCATTGCTGTATTTTTTGCATATTCAGCATCATTTCCAAATCTGAATTCAAGAAAATGTTTACCAAGTGTTAAAACTTTACTAATTTCATAACTGATTCTATCATCACAAGAAAAATTACGATAAGTAATTGTATTTTCAGTAATTTCCGAATTCAATACTTTATCTCCACATCTTAATTCCAAAAATTCTAAATCTTTTTCAAATTTGGTTCCATTAACTCCTGTTATTACAAGGTCATCCTGGCCAATAGTAGTAAATCTTACAGTCCAGTTGCCATGAAATTTAGGATAGGATTGAACATTAAGAATAGTTAAATCAACTTCTACAATAAAATTCTGTTCTGACAGTTCTGGAACAATCCATAAGATTCTATCAATCAATCCATTATCATTCCTATCAATGAATCTAACATCAAACCTAGGATCATTAACAACATTATTTTTCTCTCCATCAACTAACCAGTAGAGTTTAATCTGCTCTTTTTTAGATTCCTTTATATCAGAGTATGTAAGAATATTTTTGTAATGCAGTAATGAATCACTTTTTATTTTAACAGTCTTTTCCAAAATAAAATTTTTTTCTGTTGTTGAAGACTCTATTTTCTCTGGGGCTGATGTTTCATATTCTATTTTTATTTCCTTTTCCTGATTTAGAGGTATTTTAATTTGTATTTGAATTTCACTTTTTGACTTTTTGAGAATATTTGTTTCAACAACCCTTCCATTTTCTTTTACAACAAAATTCTCTGAATCCATGGGGACTTCTATATTTAATTTGATATTTTTATTTATTTTTTGTCTGTTTTCTAATATTATTTTCTGTTCCCATGCAATAGGTTTCCCAATCTCACCTTCTTTTTGAACGGGAACAATTACATCTTTGAGTATATCTTGTTTTGCTAACTTATCTAGAATTGAATATCCAACTTTTTCATTTAATTTTACATATAATTCCATATCTTCTGTTTTAATTGTAGTTGTAGTATAGATGGTTGTAGTATACTCTTCAATCTCAATATCTATTGTTTGTTCTGTTGTAGTAGTTTTAATATAATCTTCATTTTCTTCGCTTTCGACAACTTCAATATCTACAGCTGGAGTTATATCACTAATTTTTTGTATAGTTGTTGTAGTAGATACGGGAGGAGAATTTGTTGTAACCTTATCTAAAATCTGTACACTTACACTTCCTATTCTACCTTCTAGTAAAAAAACATTTTTTGTAACTTTAGGAACAATCCATGAAATATGATCTATTTTGCTGTTATCATTTTGATCTATTTTCTTGAATTCATATTCTGATTTTTCAGTGATTTTTTGCTGGCTGCCATCATCGAATTTTTTATATAATTCGATATCTTCGACATTCTCAGGAACACTTACAAGAACAGGTATGTATGAATATTCCTTCCCATCATTGCTAAATATCTCCACTTTTTTAGACCAAATATTTCCAAATATTTCCGGATCATATTCTTTCTTTTGAACGCCAGAGAGGTCAGCTTTGGTTAATGTTGTATAGGCTATTGCTGATATTATTAATGTAATCAGAAGCAAGATTATTCCTATCTTCATCATAGATTTCTTTCCTAGTTTAAAAGAAAATTCAGAAGGTCGAACCCGGGGAATGGGATTGACACGACCTCCTGAAAAAAGAGAAAATATGAATAATAATGGTAAGTATAACAATCTCAAGAAAAATCTACAAGATAATCTGCAATATTCGTGTCTAATTTTAACCCCACTCCCCAAGTAAGATAAATAATATTGGATTTTTGTATTAAAAAATAATTATATCTCTTACAGTAAAATTCTAATTGATGCCACCAAACTTACATTTATAGTATTTCTTCTCATTTTTGATGAAAATAATTTAATAATTTATTGAAGAGTTACTAGCACCATAATCTTACATATTTGATTAAAACAAGATGTTTCAGTCTCTAAACCATAAACTCCACTAAACAAAAACATTATTAAAGCCATTGCTAAAATCATTTTTTTTCATTTTTTATCAACCCCCCAATAGTTTTTCCAATTCAGTTATTCTTGTCTCTAAACTATCAATTCTACTTTCCAGTTCGTCATTCTTCTGGCTTAGTTCTTGAATAGATTTTATAAGTATAGGTTGTGAAATTTCTGATACTGCAAGTTCTGATTTTGTTTCAAGTATTGGTATTTTATCTATTTGGTTTGTTTCATTGTTGAATACTTCATCATATCCTATTGTATCTTGATAAGTGTTGTTTGTTACTAGATTTTCATATTCTGGATGCTTTAGCATTTCTTGAGCAATCCAACCAGTTACTCTTTCTCCTGTCTTCTTTACTGTATAATCAAATAGAGGAATACCAACAACGTAATCGAGATATGATGTTGGTTCTGTTATGTTTTCCTTCAATGATATGTCTGATGAGCAGGACCATGTCAAACCATCTGTGGCTGGCTGTGCCTCACAAGTTCCAGAATTATCTTGTAAGAGGAGGACATCATTTGCTACAGATATATTTTCTACTTCCAATCTACTTCCTGGAGTCTGTGTCCCGATGCCGACGTTGCCATCAGTACTGTCGATAGTCATTCTTATTTTTGTAGAAGTCTCATCATAAATGATAAGAGAATCAGCTAAATCTGATTGTGTTTGAATTAACCAACCTCTGGCGTCATTTACTAACTCAATACCAGCATAAGAATTAGCCCCAGTAGAATTCACAGAAATTCTTGAGATTGTTGTACCAACTACGTCAAGATTATTTGATGGCGTTATTGTTCCGATGCCGACCCTTCCATTAGTAGCATCAACATGAAAATCAGGAGAATCTACTGTCAAGTTGCCTTGAAAAACAAAATTACCCGAGTCAAAAGTGCCTGCTGTAACTTCAGAAGCAGAGTGATTGACGGTCGGGTCTTGGTATTTCAACTTGATTTCAGATTTCTTATCCTTGTTTTTTACTTGAACTATAATATCATACCATTCCATATTAACTCCATCATGAGATTTCCAATCAATCTCATATATACTTTTTTTAGATTTAATATATTTTCTTTCTAAAATAACATCATCCCAACCTTTCTCGTGATATATTTTTCCTGTAACTTCTTCTATTCTGCATTTATCTTCTACTTCCACAGTAACTGTCAGGAATTGGCCTGGGCTTACTTTCTCAGGATAAACCTTCCCGGATATTATTGTCGGTTTTGAACAGGGACTTGCGAAATAACCTGTTAGTTTAGTCACAATAAAAGATCCTACGATAGATAAAACAAAAATTCCAAGAATCAACGACACAAATACATATTTTTTCTCCATACACCCCACCTACAATTAGTACTAATTTATTATTTGTTGACGATATATAAAAGGATTATGAATAATTAGAATGGTCTCATATCTCTTCTCATTTTAAATAAACTAGAAACATTGCCTGTCTTTGATATCAAGTCAGAATAAAACATGTCAATATCCTTTTCTGATAGCTTAGCTCTTTGGTCTGATTCTATTAGCACAGTTGGTAGCCCATATCCTGCATGCCCGGAAGTTTTCATAAGTATGCTTGAAATTCTATCAGCTGTTTCAATCTTATCTCCAAAATTAATGAAATCTACTCTAATTGGTCTGTCAAATTCTACTGTTTTAATGTAAAAACTAAGGAATGATTTTTCTAATTGTTTGAACTCTTTTAATACAGGATGAATTCCAGGGTTTATAGAATAGTTGAATATACAAGTTCTTTCTCCTTTCTTTAGAATATAAAATAATAAATTACTATCTTTTGTTTTTTCTAAAATCTCTTGAATTTCTGCTGATAATTCTGAACCCATTTTTGACATAACTCTTCTGTTTAAGATGTCGCAAAACTTTACGCCACGGCTGTCTTCAATCACTCCTGATAATGTTACTTTTTGTTCTTTAGCAAGTTCAAATAATTCTTCATATTTTTCAATCATTTGATCATAATAATCTTTTAACTTATTGTTGTCTGGTTTGTTAACATAATGGGGTATGACTGATCCATCCAAGAATATAACATCTGGGTTAAGTTTTTTGATTGATTTTATAGTTGTTTCTATTTCCATGATTTGCCTTTCAAAGTTATAACATAAATTCAATTCATTGTTTGAGAAGGGTTCTGTCAATATCTTTGGTATAGGTAAAGGATTGGATGAAGGGTAATAATTGACTCCATCTAGTTTGCCTTGGTTGTAAATAAAATTAACTCCTGTGGCACGCATAAGAATTAAATCTAAACCATGATAACTGTGCTTTACTATACCCCCGTCCACTCCAAGAACACTAAGTTTTTTCGGAAATTTTTCATCTATTTTATTGATTATTTTTACATCTGATATTTCTTCATTTGGCCCTATTTTAAACTCATTATTTATTTTTCTTATAAATTTACCAAACTTGATTCTTTTTGATTCAATGAAATTTATTTTATTGATGATTTCTTCTAATTGCTGCTGAAATTGTTGCATGAGAATATTTTAGGATTTAAGAAAATTTAAGGTAAGTATTATCACTACGAATTCAATTTTGGTCTCTTAGCCAATAAAAAGAAGGCAATTACTGATATAGCTAAAA
>CAYZVE010000051.1:0-7034 GCA_964481805.1 uncultured archaeon
AAAGTCGTCAAATCCTGATCCAACCTCAAACTCAATATTGGTTTTTATGTCTTTTACGTATAAACAACCCAACGTATTTACCGGTTGTAAACCTTCTTTAGAGAATGACCTTTTAGTTCTTCCAAAATTATCTTTTTCTGCTTTATTTTCATTGTGCATCCTCTCTCCAAAACCTATAATAATAGCCTCAGAATCTTCAAATCTTTTAATTTTTAATAGGTAACCCTCTTTCTCCGTTGATCTTCCACACTTATAGGGATTTGTTGAAGTTCTTATACAAACACCCTCAAAACCGGCAACAACACATTTTTTTTCATAGAAGACCAATTGTTCTATTGACGTTATTGCAGTGGGTACCAGCGTTGTTATTAAATTTGAGTCTATTTTAGCACAGAGCATTTTATCGGCTCTCTCTGCATAGCTTTCACTAAGAGACTTGGTAACAAAATCAGGTTTACCATCTTCACTCATTACCCCACTGGAAGTTTCTTGAAAATTACCACACACTATTTCTCCGTCCGCGCCACCTGATAATATATCTTCCAAAATATTTTTTATATACTTATTTCTAATTGGCTTAAACGTTCTACTAACAAGTGCACCATCAATCTTTAAGGCCATTATTCCATCCAATTTAGGGGTTGCCAGGTATAAATTGTTATTAAAACCCAACTTATTTATATCCCTGCAAGTTGCTGCTAGCATTGGTTTTGTAACAAGACTCAACGATTAGCCCCTTCTGATTTGATTACGCCACGACTTTCCCTGTCCTTCGATTTGTTTAAATTCAAAACCATTTCCCCCCAGACTCACCAGACTCACCTATCAAACCCAACGTAGGATACAGACACTTAACGGGATTAAATTTTCTATGGTAATACCTGGAATAGATAACTGCCACTTCTGGATATTGGGCATCTTTGTGAGCTGTTTTTAGATAGTAGTTAAACGTCATCTGTTCATCATGTTTCATAATAACCTTATTTACCCCAACCACTTTTATCATTTTTCATCTTAAAAACAGGGACATCAACTATTGCTGTTAACTTAGCCTTATTGGTAGAAATCCTGCTCCAAAACATAGAAGTATGAGTAGGTAGCTGGTTTCGTAGTTCAAATAAAAGATCCATATTCTTCTTTCCGGTTACAGAATCAGCATCCACGTATAATTTATCAAGATTTTTTACAAAGGTTTTGGGTAGCCTAAAGTCTTTCTTTAACTTAAAAGCCTTAACATTATATAGGATAGCATCTTCCGTGTTATCAGAAAGCCACGGATACTTTAATTTTAGGCGCTTTAAATAAGACTCGGAACTCTCATCTGAAGCAAAAACGGCTAATACTTTAATCATTTCTTATTCCCTTCTCAATCATGGCAATCTCAGCTTTTAAAGAACTTTGCAAACAAATCATCTTTTTATCCAGTCTGTCCAAAGTTAATTCTAAATAATTAAACACCTGAAACTGAAGAAGGTTCCGTAAATTCATAATATTTTTTCTAGCGGCTTCAGGAATATCTTTACCTTTTGGCTCATAGTTTAAAATTTGGTAAATAATCAGAAAAGTGTTGGCATCATTTTTTAGGGTTGCAACTCTGTATGACCAGGCCAAACACTCTCCCATCATCTCCTCAAGGCTAACAGGGTCTGTGTCCATGCGTCTCTTGATTAAAGCTCCAGATTTTGATAAAGGTTCACGCGTTTCTTCCATAAAGCTATTAAATTCAATATCAATTTTGTCCTGAATGATAAGTAATATTTGTTTAACCGCCCCAATATCATCCAAAAATTTCAGATCATCTGGTAATTCTAGACCTCGAAATTTCATTTTAGCTTATATCCCTTGTTTTACGCCAGTTTTTGACTTATTTTTGTTCATACCTGTTAAACGTAATAGGTTTCAAAAAGTTCCAATCTTTTTAAAAAAAGCTAAAAATAAATCTTTTTTAAAGATTTTTGAAAATAATTTTGTTTTTGGCATGAAATTTGCTATTAATCTATATAAATTAATATATATATTATATACTAGTAATTAATATATTTAAAATATTTATTAATAGAATATAATCTTTATAATTCCCCAAAAAGCTAAAACTTTACTTTTTTGTATAGATTTAATGCTTTTGAGCTTTTTGGAGGTACACCAAAGGGGAATTAGGCTGTTTTAGCTTTGTCACTTAAAAAAATTTCAAAATAATTGAAAAAAGTTAAAGTTTTTTTCAAAAAGTAGTACAAAAATTGATCCCAAATGTGATAAACAGTTAGAAACAAAAAAGACATCAAAAAATAATGGGTTTTAAGGTATTATGAGTTGCTACTGAAGCAAGATATAGCTGTCTCTATACCCCCCAACTCATTTTTAAAAAAGGAAATAAAGATGAAAAAGATTTGTACAAGTTGTAAGAAGGAGAAAGATATTTCCGAATTTCATAAAAATAAGACTGGAAAGTTTGGTGTTAGATCTGATTGTAAATTGTGTACAAAAAAATACTATGAAGAAAATAAAGATAAAAAAAGGAGGTATCAAAAACAGAACAAAGAAAAAATATTAAAACAAAAGAAGAAATATTATGAAGAAAATAAAAATAAAATATTAGAAATACGTAAAAAATATTATGAAGAAAACAAGGATAAGATAGCAAAAGCAATGAAGAATCATTATGAGCAGAACAAAGATAAAATACTAAAAAGAAACAGTAAATATATTAAAACAGAGGCCGGCAGACTAGCAAAAGCGCGGGTGCGACATAAAAGAAGGGCACAAGAAAAAAATACGGTTTGTGATCTAACCATAGAACAGTGGCATGAAATTTTAGAGATTCAAGATAACAAGTGTAATATGTGTTTTAGAAAGTTTAATAAAAAGTTGAAACCAGAGAGAGATCATATTATTCCGTTGTCACTTGGGGGTGGTCTAACCTTTTTAAATGTTCAAGCGCTTTGTAAAAGTTGTAATAGCAGGAAGGGGAACAGATAAATGTTCACGTTGCCTCAGAAGGAAAAAGACATTTTTACCTTAATAATCCGTGATTTCTATATCAGAATGCAACACTTGTCCGAGAGTGATGCAAGTAGGAAGTCTCTATCGGATATAAACTTATTAATAAAAGGTCTTACGAAGGAAGGTGAAATTTACCCGGATGATATCCCGTTTGCCGAGAGAGTTTCGAAGCTGACAAAAGGGTTTTATACACCCACGAAGTCTGATTTAAGAAAAACTTTTTTACCCGTGGCGCCTAAGAGAAAGAAAGATGATACGACTGTTTCATTAGGGCTAACAGGGACTAAGACATCAGATGAACTTTACATATCCAAGTTTAAAAAGGAGATATTCAATCAATATCCGTTCTTGTTTAATAGGAAAGATTTAGAGTCTTCAATTGAGTCTTATGCGGCTCTTGACCTGAAGATTAAGAAGGAAATTGCCTCGAGTAATTCCTCTCCTATCAACATTAAAAATCTTGTTGATGCAAAGTTAAAATTAGGTTCAGATCTTGGTGTATCTGAGGCTGTAAGAGCTAAAAAAAGAGAAAGTGAGTCCAAAGACAATATTGCAACCTTGTCTATGCAGTTTGAGGAGACAATGAGTCAGTGGCCAAAACTTGGTTTGGAGCTTAAGCTATATGAGTTAAAAATGCTGTTGCAGAAGTATGAAAGAAGAGAGTTATCACGGGAAATATTTGCCTTGAATATCTATGCTGACATGACGGTAGAGGAAGCTTATGCCTTTATTGATAACCATGAAAAGAAATTTGATAATTAAAAATGATTGATGCCCAGTTTACAAGGGAAGAATTAATAGCCAAATTCTATAAAATTTATTTTTACAGAAAACATTTAGATGTGGCTGCTAGGGACATATTAGGCTTAAATTTGGCCCCACACCATCGTTTAATTATACGGGCATGGGGAAAGCAGCGACACTACAATATGGTTTTGGCCAGTCGTGGTATGGGTAAATCTATTTTAATCGCTATCTATTTTGTGCTTGTTTCTATCCTTTATCCTAAAAATAAACTAATGATTATTGGGGGAGCAGGGTTCAGGCAATCCAAAATGGTGATGTTGGAAGCAGAAAAAGTAGTAAAAATATTTTTACAAGGGCAACAAAATTTAGGATATGCCAGGGCTTCGCTGGAAGACTCTCGTAGAGTAATAAATAAAGACCCATCATTCTGGAGTATGTCGTGGGCAAACGGGTCTCTTATATATTCTGTACCCCTTGGAGACGGTACCACCATCCGTGGTTTGAGGGCTTTGATTATTGCTCAGGATGAAGCATTTATGTTACCGGCCAAAATGGTTCAACAGATTTTAGATCCTATGCTGGCTGTTTTGCACGACCCAACCAAGGGGGTGGACGAGCAGATTTTAAAAACGCAAACCATAGAAACTTCAACTATTGACTACACGTTTAGAAATTTTTATTCAAAGTTTGAACGATTTAAATTAATTTTAAAAGATGACAAAGAAGTTGCCGTAGATAATAAAAAAGTTTCAAAGGATGAGATAACACTTTTTGAATTTAATTTTGAAGATTCTTTTTACCCAATGAGAAACGGTAAAAGGAAAACCTTGTGGGGAATGGATATTAACACCATATATGAAGAGAAACAAGATCCAAATAAGGATTTAGCTATATGGAATGCAGAACATAAAAATATTGCTCTTGATATTTCGGGGGGTTACTTCCCCTTTGATGCCATTGAAAGATGTTACAATGTAGACTTGTCAGGTAAAATGTTGGACCTGTTTCCAGAAGTTTTAGACTCATGCTCAGGGAAATGTGTTCTTGGAATTGATACCGCTCCCTCTTCAGCAAATTCAGCATTTGTCGTAATTAAAATAGGTACGTATGATAGTGTAACAAAAGATGTAAGTTTATGTGAAACAGCAAATATGGGTCAACCTTGTCCTTTTTTAGGTACTAAGAATATATGTAATTATAAAAATTTTATTTCTGTTATTTATGCCTACGAACAGAACAAGATGTCACAAAAAGACAGGGTTAAATTGATCTATGATTTAATGGAAAGATATAATATTATTTTTGTTGCTCTTGATGCTCGTGGTGGTGGATTTGAGTTGTCCAGTTTATTAAAGGACGGAGACTACATACGGAATATGATTGGATCTTCCCTTCCTCCTATTTATGACCCAGATGTTGATGAATCTTTAAATGCCGTACCTATGCTTAAACTTTATTCTACGAGTCAGTCAGATAACTTATTATTTAATGGTTTTATGAAGGGACTTATAACCAACACACGACTTCTGTTTCCAAGGCCTATCAAAACAATGTCTGACAATCCAAGGATATATGAATCTTATGGACACATTGAAACTTTAATAAATCAATTAATAAGAATCAGGGCTATTGAATCAGGGAAGTCTATAAGGTTTGACATAGAAGCAACAAATCCTGATACTGGAAAAGTGCAACCAGGTAAAAAGGACATTTATTCGGCATTATTGTATGCTGTAGCTAAAACGCGAGAGCTAATCGAAGAAAAGAATAACACATATGAAGAAACGTACGAATTGGCTCTGCCGATTGCATTAAATATTTAAAGGAGACACGAATGGCATATGCACCCTTTAAAAGGGATAACACAAAATGGAAGTCACGGGGACGCAACCAAAATTATAAAACACCAAAGACACCAAGGATAACAAACGCTCTTGCACAAGTTAGGGGCTTACCGGAAGACAAACAATTAGCTAGTGCAGTAGCTGTCAGGAGTAGCTTTAACGCTAAAACTTCTTCTACTTATCTTCAGGATGTCAGTGATTATTCAGATGCTAACCTGAATGATAGGAAAAAGGTTTTAACTTTATCACGCAATCTAAGAAATAAAGAAGGCATTTGTTCTACGGTAGCTGACCTTTGGATTGATTTTGGTGTTACTCGTGGCAGATTTGAATGTGACAACGAAGAGTTAAAAAAATTATTAAATGATTGGGCGATGTTTGTTAATGCTCCCGATCACTTATTAACAAAAGGGGTGGTTAATCCAACCCCCGGTATACGCCTAGTATCCAGAAAAATATTTGATGATTATTTAACGGACGGCGACTCTGTTTTTATACTTTATTGGAAGAGTGGCGTGAAGATGGGTTTGTCTGAGAATGAAAAACCACTTTTTCTGCCAGTATCAATAAGAACATTAGACACAAATACTCTCTCAATGGATGAAAATTTAGCGGCTTTTGGTATTGAAGTGATAACTTTAAAAATTGATGATAAGTTAAAAAAGAAGTTGCTTGAGCCCAAAAACCCAGGTGAAAAATTTTTACAAAAGCAATTACCCCCCGAATGGTTAAAACTTCTTAGAGCTAACCAGCCTATCATTCTTGATCCTAACGTAACTTTTCATGTCAAAAGAAATCCGAAAGATTACAAGCCGTGGGGTGAGCCTATTTTTGTTAAAGCTTTTACTGCCATAGCTAATAAAAGACGTTTACAGGCCGTAGATGCTTCAACTATTGATGGTCTTATAAACAGGTTTACTATTTTTAAAATTGGTTTGGCAGACTCAGAAAGGAACAAAGCTTATCACATTCCCAAGCCCGCCAGAATTGCAGAACTTCAGGGACTACTCAGCCAAAGTACACGAATGAATACTATCATTTGGCCGGGACCAGATTTGGATTATATTGATATTGGGCCAGACAGTAAAACTTTAGAATTTATTGATAAATATAAACAGGTTGATCTTGATATTCTTAGAGCCCTACACACATCCCCTTTGCTTATTGATGGTGGTTCTTCTGGTCAATCGATAAGAGATTGGGCGGCTTTTGTCTCTACCGAAGTTGGGTTAGATGCTTTCCGTGATGAACTGGAAAAGATATTTACTCAGATTGGACGAGATATTGCTATTGCTAACAAACTTAAGTATGAACGGCTTGCTTATAGGTTTGATAGTCAGTTATTGAAGGACGAAAAATACTTTAAAAACTTTGCTCTTAAGGTTTTTGAAATGGGTGGAACTTCTTATGAAACTTTTCTTGAGAGAGTTGGAGAAGATTTTA
>CAYZVE010000052.1:0-6759 GCA_964481805.1 uncultured archaeon
TTGAATGGTAACTAAATTAAAGAAAAGAGGAAATTATTTTAGGAAACTACAATTTTAAATGATAACAAAAACATTTAAACGTATCATTGCTTAATTAAGTAATGTGATTTAATGCCAAAAAAAGATGAAATAAAAGTTAATATTCTTGAGCACGAAATGGTTCCAAAACATAAGATACTAAACGAAGAGGAAAAAAAGGAACTATTAGAAAAATATAAAATAAAAATAAAAGATCTTCCTAGAATAAGTATAAAAGACCCTGCCATTATGGCTATAGAGGGGAAAATTAAAGATGTGATAGAAATAACCAGAGAAAGTTCAACTGCTGGAGAAACAAGGTATTACAGAGTTGTTGTATCTAATAAATAAATTTTGAGCCTTCTTACCCCTTATTTTACTCTAAATCTTGGTTAATTTCACTCTGTTCGATAATTCATTCCAACTATACCCTTTCAAAAGATAGATAGGATTCTAATAATAATTCTAGTTAGCGGGGGTGAACCCGCTTCATGATGACATTCAAAAGAGAAAAGATGCGAAGGCTTAATTTGGGATCAACTTATGATCAACATATTATCCCAATATTTCATGCATCCTGCGGGGGAAATAAAACTTGCCCTCTACTGAAAACACTCATGACTAGTCATTGCATGAATGATTGCAAATTTTGCCCATTTAGAGCAGAAAGGAATGTTAAACGTGATAGTTGGGAACCAAAAGAACTTGCCAATATTGCCATAAAACTTTGGGGAATGGGGAAGATTCATGGGGTTTTTCTCTCTTCTTCTGTTCAAAAAGACCCAGATTCTACTTTTGAAAAACAATTGGAAGCAGTGCAAGAGATGCGTAAGATAGGTTTTAAAAAATATATTCATCTTAAAGTAATGCCAGGAACTTCCAGAGATTTAATCAAACAAAGCATTCAGATTGTAGACAGGGTTGGAATAAATATAGAATTTCCAACGAAAGAGCATTATGAAGATATGAAATTATTTCTTGACTTTAAGGAGGATATTCTCAAGAGATTGAGATGGATATCTGAAGAAGTTGAAAAGGCACAGAAAGAAGGCAAGTGTAAAGCAGGAATGGATTCACAAATGATTGTTGGAGCCAGTGATGAAACGGATAAAGAGATAATTAAAATTAGCGGATATATTTATCAAAAATTGAATGCCAAAAGGGTATATTATTCCAGTTTTGACCCTATTCACCAAACGCCTCTCGAGAAAAATAAGCCAAATCCTCCCCTGAGGCAAATCCGTTTATATCAGAGTTCATTCTTATTGAGAGATTATGGCTTCAAAAGCAATGATTTTGTTTTTGACGACAGCAATAGATTGAACTTACGGGAAGACCCCAAATTTAGTATGGCCAAAGAAAATGATTTGTTGGTTGATATTAATGAAGCTTCAAATAAAGAATTATTGAAGGTTCCTGGGATTGGATTAAAAACTGCTGAGAAAATAATAACTAAAAGGCCTTTTAAGGATATTTCCAGCCTCCGGCAGGCTGGAGTTATTGTCAAGAGGGCTGTTCCATTTATTGAATTGTCTGGAGCCAGGCAGAGTAGATTGAATAGATGGTTGAAATGATTCTCAAAGACGATGAAATGAAGGGAAAAGTTCTAGATAAATTAGCGAGATATAGATATTGGTGCGGAAGACACACGAGTATAGATAATCTACCTAAAGGATTCCCAAAACACATGAGAAAAGATGTAATGAGAATTATAAAGGAAATGAAAAGAGATGACCTAATAGTTTGAAAACCTACATCATATGGGGAGCAAGTTTCCCTTAACATTATGATGAAAGATGAAATCCAATCACTAATAGATAGGTTCTTACTCAGGAAATATAAGTAAATTTAAATATACTATAATAGTAATGATTTATATACTTAAAAGATAATTGAATGTTTATGAAAGAAGATTCAATACTAATAGAATTTTTTGGCGATAACCCATTGATTAGAATAGTAGATTATCTAATCGAAAAAAGGCCTTTCGACACAACCAAGGAAGAAATAATTCAGGAAACTGGGATATCAAGGATGTCTCTGTTTAAATATTGGAAAAAAATTGAGGGTTTTGAGTTAGTGAAAAAAACACGGGAAATAGGAAAAGCGACATTATTTGTCCTAAATGACGAAAATCCAATCGTTCAAAAATTACTTATCCTTGAGAGTGAATTAATAAAAAGGGCCATGAAAACTGATTCTAAAATGAAAAAAACGGTGATAAAATCCCAGGCTTGATCAACTTCAAAATCTGTGATAATTCTGAGGATTGTATCGGTATAGAAGTGTGCCCGACAAAAGCATTTTATTGGGATGAGAAAAATAAGAAATTGGCGATTGATGAATCCAGGTGTATTAACTGTGATAAGTGTGAGAAATCTTGTCCTGTTGGGGCGATAAGGTTTGCAAAAAACCAGAAAGAATATAAGAGTATAAAGAAAGAAATTAAAAAAGACCAAAGAAAGGCCTCTGACTTATTTGTAGATAGGTATGGGGCGGAGCCAGTGCACCCAGCCTTCTTAATAGACGAAAAAAAATTTGAAGTCCAGATACTCAGGTCAACAAAACTGGCTGCTGTTGAATTGTTCAATAATGATTCGATACAATGCTTATTTAATTCAATCCATATGAAAGAACTGCTTGAAGGCCTTGATATAAAATATCGGAAGATGGGAACTGAGAATGAAGAATTACTCAAGAGGTATAAAGTGAAAAAATTCCCGAGCCTGCTGTTCTTTAAGGATGAAAAATTAGTCGGTAAAATAGACGGGTATTATGATAAAAGTAATAAGAACGAGTTAATGAAAAAAATAAAAAGTATTACTCAGGCCTATTCCTAGATTTTTTACCTCTAGAACTAACAATAACTATATAGACAATTAAAACCAGAATAACTAGCCCAATAACAGTAGCTAGAGTAAAATTATAATCAGCAAGATTTTCTGGGAAATAAGTTGTGGATTTCATAGTTAAAAATAGTGATGTTAAATTTAAGTGATTGATGTTAATTTGTATATTAACTCAAAAAATCAATTATAAAGGTGAAAAATATGGGTTGCTGTTGCGGTTGTTGCGATAAAAACAAGAAAAAATCGAAAAAGGATGAAAAAAAAGAATCTGAAAAAGAAGATTAGTTCTCCTATAATTTTAAATACTTATTCTTCATATGTAGTCTGCACTATCTATAAAATTAAATAACCATGTAATAAATAATTGACCAAAGGAGATATTATGAAAGAGGAAAAATTAAATGAAGATGATGCTATTGATGATGATGCTATTGATGATGAATTAGAAGAAGACGAATGGGATGACGAAGAAGATATTAACGAATTTTAATGCACCTAACATCAACGGCTTAAACATCTTTTTGTTATAGGTTTTAAAATATCCTGTTCTTCCTGTGTAATTTTTTGCTTATTTTTTTCCAATTTTTTCTTCAAGCTTTTTAAGAACATTTTCAGGGCTATTTATTCCCCGCATAACAATATTCCCTTTATTGCTCATTGTGCCGATAACAATATCCCCATAATCTAACATTGTACCAAAAACCCCTTTTTTCATCTTTACATTTGAAACTAAATTCCAAGGTATGATATTTCTCTTTTTGGTTATTATTCCAGAAACTTCTTCTACATTATCTTCTTTGATAAAATATTTCCTGTCAATTCTTGTGTATTCAGGAAGCAGGAATAAGTAAACCACAGGAAAAGACAATAAATAGATTGCAAAATCTGAAAAAATATCTAGGGTATACAGAGAAAATACAATCAAGGCAAATATCATAAAAAAAATATACCCTACAAAAAAAGATCTTCTTGATCTTATCAGAACATCCTTTCTCATAATAATAATTTAACAATCAGACAAATTAAAGTTTACAAAAAAAAGAAAAAAAACTAAACTTTCTTTTCATATTTTTTTGCTAATTTAGCAACCGTTTCTTTTAACCCTAGCCCCAAAGCAATTGCAAGTCCTAATCCTACTGACGCAACTATTATTATTATTATTGCGTTGATCAAGAAATTTGGTATATTTGCAACGTCAAATGCTATTGATACCGCTATTATCATCACAAACAAAAAGATTATTTGTGACAGGGCATTTGAGTATTCTGTTTTCATTCCTTTTATGTGTTTTTGTATATATCTAGCAATCAAGTAAGCCACTAGTATTACTATTATTCCGCCGAGAAGACCCATTATAAATTGAAGCAGATCTTCAAAATATGTGCTTAAAACATTCACTCCCATTACTTCTACTGCTGCTGAAATAAATGCAAGATAAATTATCCATTTTATAATATTGGATAATAATTCAGTCAAATGCGGACCCTTTTCTAACTTGAAATAACTGTCAATTCTTAATTTTCTCATTATTTTATGTACTACTGCATATACTACTCGCCCTATTAACCAACCTAATAACAGAAGAACTAATGCCCCTAATAGGTTTGGAACCACAGCGATAAACGAATTTGCTAAATTTTCTAACGCAGAAAATTCTCCTATCATATTTATCTGATTAATCTTTGTTTGTTTGGAGTTTTAAGAATTTTGTGATTATTTGTTAGGAGTGAATATCACGAAGATTGGAAATCAAGAATATAATATTTCCAAATGAGATATGTCTCATTTTGCTGATAGCAAAATAGAGATTTCTAAGAAAATTCATCAAAATTTAATGTTTTCTATCTGAGACTCCTAAAGCCTTTCCGAATTCATTCTGAACTCTATTATCCCTTCTATTACCAGTACCAATCATAGGAACTCGTAACAGATTTATTCCTCCACTTAATCTTTAAGCCAAAACATTCCCTTACGCCGAGAGAGGGATTTGAACCCCCAAGCCACGAGGGCACAGGTTTTCCAGATTCGCCTTCTCATAGAGAATCCTGCGCAATACCTGGTTATGCGTTCGAGAATTTTAATCTCGGCAAAACTTTTCCCGGCAAATTAGATTTTTTGATTAAATTTGTCAATTTTTCTTTTTTAACTTTATGTTTAAAACCTATTGTTTCTGAAAATTTCTTCAGAGAGTCTATTTTTCTTATATCTAAAATATAATTAGTACTCCACTTCTTATTTTTTGGTTTATATTTATAAATTTTACCAGTTTCTATATTTAATGTATTTAGTGCCTTTTTAACTGATTCTAAACCCTCTTTATTTACTGTTTTAAGTCTAATGTACTTATTCCCTACATATGAATCTGAGTCAAACATAGCTCTTAACCATTCTACTATACATTTTTTATTATTAAATTTTGGTACTGTCCAGTTTTTTGATCCAAATGAACATAAAGATAATAGATCATTAACAACTATTTTTGAATTAATTCTTACTTCATAATGATTTTTCATTTTCTTAACAATCGGAGTTTTATTATATGCTCTCTTAAATGCAAAAATATAAGGTTTTATTAGTGAAATATGATCTGGAAAAAATCTAATTTCATGATGCATTTTATTTGAATAATTTTCTCTTCTTATAGAAACATTCCCATCCCCAGCCAAATAACCACAAATTCTCGCCTTTAAGAAGTCAATATTTTTAGTATATTTTATCCATTTTAATTCTTCATTGTGTTTTTTCTTCCATCTAGATAAAACATTTTTCGTATTTCTTTCCCTTATGTTCATATTAATACATTATAGATAGACTTAAATATTTACTTTACGTAGCACTACCGGGTTACGCGATCTCGGCTTGATTAAATATACTTTTTTGAAAAGTTTAACAATAAATCTATTCCCCCCACTATTATCCCCAATTCCCAACCAAACCCATTCATGAATATGATTAGAAACACAACCATGGGCTTAACCACATACCCTAATAATTTTTTAAGGTTTAAAAGATTAAACAAAACCTCAACAGCTATAAATATAGCTAGATACCATCCCAATCCTGAAATTTTAAAAAACATATCCGCAGCAAATAACAATAACTTAAGAATCAACCCAGTCAGATCAAATCCAAGAATAAAAAACAATACTTGAAAACTACTCCCTAATTCAAAAGGATCGATTAATGAAGTAACTATCAATAGTAAACCGAGGAGTTGCTTGAATATATTCATAAATATCACAACTATTTCTTCTAGTATTACTATTGGTTTTTTAGGGATTAAATGGTTGTTATTGCAATCTCAGGAAAACCCGGGGCTGGGACTTCTACTATTGCTAAAATGGTTGCTGAAAGACTGAATATAGAATATTTTTCTCCTGGGCAAAAATTTTTTAAGCCATTTGAAGAAAAAGATGATACCACTGAAGCTCTTGACTTTTGGAGAAATAAAAAAGGCAAAAGCAAAGGATTTCATGAAAAAATAGATGATTATCAAAGAGAATTAGCAAAAAAAGGAAACATTGTCATTTGCGGTAAATTGTCTGTCTGGGTCCTGAAAGATTTAGCTGACCTTAAAGTTTGGCTGGATTGTGATTTTGAAGAAAGAGTTAGAAGATCATCTAAAAGGGATAAAATTAATTTAAAGGAGACAAAAGAAAAACTTAAGAAAAGGGAAAAAATTGAAGAAAACGAATGGAAAAGAATATATGGCTTTGACAGAAATTCACAAAAAGAAATGGCTGATATTGTAATTGATACTGGTGTTAAAAACCCAGAAGAAATTGTTGAAGAAATTGTTGAAATGGTATTATAGATAATTTATTTTTGCATCTTCTGGAAATGAATTATAAATTCCATTCCCTTCATCTAATACTGAAATTCCATCTACAAT
>CAYZVE010000053.1:0-6629 GCA_964481805.1 uncultured archaeon
CCCCGTATTAGCTCCGGTGGACTGTACAAGAGTAGCAATTAATTTATTGAAGTATCCAGCCATTACAGAACCCTAACCTTTAAAGAGTGAACCCTTGGAGAAAAACGCACATCACTTGTAGTGAGTAATATCTTTATATATAGCTGATTAGTTTGGTCAGATCTTAACATATAATCTATTTCAACATCTTCACTCTTCCAAGAAAAGTTGCCTGGATCAACTTTAACTTTAAAAAATATGCTACCATCAAACTTCTCGATAGTATAAATAGTTAAGTCCCCGTTGCCTTCTGCATAGAATCTTTCCGGAGAAACATACTTACAAAGAACTCCAAAATAAGAATCCATTCCGTTATAAAGCTTTTCACCAGAAAAACCATTACTGTAAGAGTAACCTTCAATGATCAACTTATGATTGAACGGATACAGATTATCTTCTAATTTAAGATCGTTTAGAGTAAGCAAGCCTTGTCCAACAGATTTCCAATTACTCCTGTTGGTCTTAAAGGAGTGGTATCCTGCCTGGATAAATACTGAGCCGGTAACTGGACGACCGTCTATCTCTGCGCTTGTATTGCCCAACTCAATAAATCGACCTTCATGAGATTCAATGTAAAAGGCGCAACTGTACTCGCCAGTCTCATCTTTATAAAACCACCCAGCTTCAGTTCCATACAGTGGTTGTCCATTCGGTAAATTTCTCTTTAGATAGATATTCTGTAAAACTACCTTGTCTGCAAAATCACTGTTGATATACAGATTTAAATAAGCTTCCTTGCCAAAATCTAAATCCATATTTTCAAGAATATTATCAGTAAGAGAAGATGCCGAAGATGTACCGTCAATATAAGATTCGCTGCCGGCAGGATTCAAATTAGAAAAAGAAACAATAGAAGGAATATCTCCAGAGCAAGAAGCTGAATGCCAGTTCTCATTGTCCTTAGAAAGGAAGAAGGCCACCTGGGTACCAGCAGGCACAGAACAACAAGTGCTTTTTTCAATTGTAGCTAACGAAAAATTAACAGGATTCAGTTGCTCATCATAAACTTCATATGGCCCTAGATATATTACAGATTCTTTTTTGTCAGTATAATAATCAGAATACAATTCAATAGAATCTAAACTAAATAAGTAAATAAATGAGTTACCATCAATATCATCAGATACATCTTTAGAAAATATAATCCGTAATCTTTTTATATCTTGCACTCCAATTCCGAAGATATTATCACCAGTAATCAAAAGCGATTCTTTAGAAGAGGCGGCAAAAGATTTCCCGTCTATACTATAAAATAAACTCACATGAGTTTTTGAATTGACGCTTAAAGAGGTACCAACAACTTTTACATCTGAAATGTAAGCGGGCTCCTTCAGGTCAAGATCAATAACACACATAACTCGACCAGTTTTATTGGCCGTAATGATTTGATATTCCCAGAACTTTCCATCCGCGCTTTTTAGTGTAGAAATTGGACTGTTACTGGAAGCACCTATAATACCGGCCTTTCCAATAGAAGAAAAAGAAATCTTTGCAGAATCCAAAGGAATCAAAGTTCGGCTAGATCTTTTTAGAGAGACTGCTCTTGATTCAACTGTTCCGGTTGTAGTTTTAAAATCAACCAGATCTTGAGTTTCAAAGTTTTCTTCTATCCCATAAGCAAAAACATTCGCTTTGCCTTTAAGAAGTAACAAATTATTTAAACGTGACTCGATTGAGGAAATAAGCTTAGACGTTTTGTTAATAGTATTCTTGCCAGCTCGAAAACAGTCTTCTAATGTCTCAATCAGATCGTTTATTCTTTGGTCTATAACAGAATAATCATCTTGAATAGCTGCTCTGTTTAAATTTTCTGTTGATATAGAAGAGGCAGTATTCATTCTCGGCTTTGTTATATCCAAAGAAGAGAAGCCTACTATATCTAAATTTGGTCGAATTTCAATTTCGGCGCTGATCAATTCTCTTAATTTTTCCGGCGACGGAGACCGATTATTGTCAGATAAATATTTCTGAATAATTCGTCGTTTAATTGCTGATGCATATCTTTGATTCATTATTCAAATCCAAGTTTAACAGAGTAAAGAATTGGCGAGAAATAATTTGACAGTTCTGGTAGCGGATCCGAGGAGGCTTTCCTCCATAGAATTTTAATTAAGTTTATATTATTCATTCCTTCACTATCTATTCGGACTGACTGAGAGCTGTTATTGAAAGTGTTCTTGACTACTTCACAAATATCATAAGACAGTTTGTAACTAGTTGCCTTATATTTGATTTCAGAACCGTTCTGAATATTTTCTGAAGTATAGAGAATGCCATTTCTATAGTCTACAGAGAATCTGTTGGAGCTATCCCAATCCAGGTCTCTGTAATAATAAGACATTTCAATATTGGCTGGCACATTATTAACGACAGAAACCAGCCCTTCATCAGAAATATAATAATCGCCAGCAATTGATAATGCTGCAAAAGAGAGCTTCTTGTTTGTAAAGACAGTTGTGTCTGAAAAACTTACATCCATTTCTGGATACCAAGTCGCTCCTGCAGAAAGGTTGAACTGCGAAATTCCAGTGCCTTCAGCAGTAAGTGCAATTGTGTTCTCTTTATCAACTGCAATTAGACCCAAGAACTCTGTATACCCATCAATGAAGTCGGCTTCAGTCGGCTTATCTGAAGAGCTGATATAGCCCATAAACTCTGGACCGATGGTGACAGAATTCTTGATTATGTAATCATAAGAAAGAGTGACAGCCCTATTCGCACCAGGAACAACATCAGTTCTTGTTTCAAATTCTCCAGTACTGATATTAATTCGCCCAGCTAATGAACCATAGGCAATATCAGTCACTTCATGAACCGAAAGAGAGTTTTTATCAACGCGAATTTGGGAGGGTTTCAACTCGTCAAAAATAGTTTTGCAAAAAGCCTTATCTAATTCTGTCCGCCGAGCGTATTTAAAAATGCACCTTGCAACATCTGTAGAAATTCCTTCAAATAAATAAAGAATGCCATTAACAGCATCAAGACAATAGTCTCCTGGGGCAGCCAAGAGCAAGCGAGTGGTCACCGAATTGTAAGTAATGCCAGTTGATGAAATGATACTAAAACTATTAGGATCTATTTCGGTCTGATCCAATACAATTCGATTAACTCCACGAGGGAGAATCCTGCTGTTCCTATTAAATGAAGAAGGAATGTGAGTGAAAATATAATTATCAGGATCAAATAAACATTGTGGACTTAGATAAAACCCATCCTGACGTTCTTCAAACAGACACCTTTCTTCACTAACAGAAATAGAAACAATGCTTTTGTCTGGCAAAGACGAATCGAAAATCAAGGCTCGATGATCTGCGACGAACATATAATAACCAAAACCAAGTGAGGATGTATCAACAACCTCTGTCCATTTGTGGTTGTTTACAAATACATTCAATTGACCTGGTTCGATGTTATATTCATCAATATCAAAAGGTATCGGAAATATTGCGCTGGCAGCAGTCCCCGTAGATAACCTAATAGCTTTACTTAACGCATCTGTGCGCTTAGCAATCTTTTTTAATACAAACGCCTCTCCATTTTGAGGCTTTTCAGGAAGGCGGAAGTCTACAGGAGAAACTTTGTTAGAAACTGTACGACTTATACTATTGATTTCATAAATTTTATTGTCTGAAAGCAAAATGTCTAAATTAAAAGGCTCTGTATTCTTAAGAAGAAGTTTCCAAATGCAGGACTCTTCATCGCCATTCAATAAGGCGGCTTCTCCCAATGGGAGCTGCTTCCAAGACTGCCCATTATCTGTAGACAATTCAATTGCAAATTTATAAAAAGTTCTATTAGATGGATATATAAGACTTTTAGAATTCACGGCATAGAGATCGCCTGGTAATTCCTGGGCCTTACTATTAATTCCTCCTTCACTAAAATACTTATTTCTATAAAAATTAATTGAAGAAAGACCGATGCTAAACCTGGATCGATTAGATACTGTTTGCTTTGAAGTTGCAACAGAAATTGTACTCGGTGCAGTTTGCCGAAATACAACAGTTACCATTTTGGCGGGAACCGGCAAGAAGGTAACTCGCCAAGCATCATTCGAATTACTTATTGTTAAAAAGTCATCAGGCAATTCGTTCGGTAGCATCTGACTTAAACGATAACCTCGGCCTTCAGATCTTGCAAAATATATATCTATAACTTCGAATGGCGCTACCTGACCAGTAATTGGTTTGATTTCAATACTGTTAATTATCTCTTCTTTAGAAAATTGAAAGAGCAAAGAGAGTTGACAGGGGCTAGAGTCCAGCCTTTCATATTCAAAACCAATGTCATTCTCTTTTAGAATATTGCGAGGATCGTTAGTTCTTGAATTTACCTCAATATCCGAATTGCCAGGGACGCCATTACTATTCGATCCAATAGAAATGGCACTTGGAGAAACTCTAACTCGTTCTCTTATTGGTAGAGTAGCAATTCCTTGAAATGTATCAATTTCTAAAGAAGGAACAGAAGTAAAAGAGCTATCTATAAAATCAAAATTAAAAAACTTTTCAGAAAGAATATATTTAGAAGAAGAGTCCCACATATCAAGAACTGCTTTCTTTTGTTTTACTCTTCGAATTTGACCAGTAAGGTCCATTAAAGCAATTTGATAAGAATTATAATAATCTAAATACAACAATATCAAAGAGAGAATTTTCTGATATCCGTAATTACTAAGCTGAGAAATTACGTTAGTTAGTTCTTTCTCGTTGGTGTACTCTAATTCTGAATTCTGAACAGAAGGAAGTTCTTTCCCGCCAACAATCAAAGAGCCAATGATGGCAATAGCTTCGGACTCTGCAACATTCTTTTCCTCTTCGGTCCTGGAGTCAAAGAGGGTTCTTCTTGAAAACCCAATACCTGCTTTTAGTAACTCAAGTATTCTTTTAGCAGAATCAACTCCAGGAGCAAATCTTCTTTCTTTAGCTGCGTTGAGTGACATGCATGCCTCTACTGCCAATGCGTTTGCTATTCTTATGGACTCTGCTTGATGGCAGACCAAAGAACCGACGAAGACCCTTAAATTGCTGAATCTTGAGAGAGTATTCTCTTAGGATTGAAGTAACATAAGGATACAGCGTATTGGTTCTAAATACAACAATTGTATTTAAAGTGCCATGAACTGGCTCTAGCTGTCTGCGAAAAAGAACATGCCCCTTTTGTAAATATACAAAATCATCAGAAAGTAATTTCTGATTACGAAGAACTCTATATTTTATCCAATAAAGAGCTGCGGGATCTTTATTAAAGAATCTAATCCTGAAATTTCCGGCTACCGGATCTTTATAAAAAGAATTATAAACAGTGCCTGCTGGTATCGTTGAGAACCAAGTGCTTTCGGCATCCAAACTTATTTCGTATTCAGATCCTAAAGAAAGAAGTTGTGTATTATTATAAACCTCAATAGAGTCAACTTGAGATAACAGTCCTAAATCGGGGAAAAGCTTTACCTTGGCAATACTTCCAATAGGAAAAAGAAACTCGGTTTGCCAAGGATAAGAATCAGGAACGGGTATTAAAGAATTTAAACGGACATTGCCATCGCCAGTTTCTAATCGAGCACCAACATAAGTCTCATAAAGAAGTCTTCCCTCTGGCGTTGTAATTAAATTACCATAAGGATCTTTCTCAGATGGCGGCAAAATAGACTCTACTTCTATAGACAGCTCTATACTAAGAGGACTCTCTACAAGGATAGGCTTACTTCTAAAGACCCCAAGGTTCTCATAAACAATAAAACCGACCCGAATTCTCTTCATAGAAAAGTCATAGATACGTCCTTTAATAAGCTCTCCATTCTCTGAAAGTAATTGAGAAAAACCAGCTCCTTCTAATAAACCATTAATGGCCAAAACAGTAGAGTCAGAAGTAGAGACTTCGGTTCTGGCTAAAGAAGCATACTGCTCAAAAGTGATCTTAAGATATCTGGTATAGATTGGGCTGAACAAGATATAAAGATTTGTCTCAGAAGATAAGGTCGAGGTTGTTAATTCTATCTCCTCTCCTGCCTCATTTAAATATTCTATTTTAGAAATATAAACAGTAGAACCAGCGATAGGTTCAACGTCTATAAAGTTGATAGCAACGTTATTAGGCAGTTCCAGTTGAATTGAACAGGAAGAGACACAGCTATAGGGATACTCGTCAAGAACAGTTTCCTGTTTATAGAGGCGAGAACTCTCATCAAAATCCTTTCTGACTATAACATGTCTAAAAATCTTGCCGGGCAGAAAGATATTTTCAGCTGGTGTGCTTATCAGAGGAGTAATTGCTTCTCCGGTATCAGTGCCTTCATCAATTATTATCGCTGAGATTACGGGAAGATACATCTGCTCCCTGATTGGCAAGGTAAACCCGGCGGATACAATTGGATGCATTTGGTTTTTCTGTAAAAAAGAGAACCCAGTTTTGAAGTCTTTATTCCAACTGTCTTCGTCTTGAGACAAAGGCATATCTATACCACGCACGGCAGAATTTAAATGAACCTTGTCATATTTACCTAATATCTTAATTTCTATTTTCCTAATATCCTCTGTTTACGCCGCTTTTGAAGACATCGGCGTCGGCGCCCGCCCCATTTCAATGGCGAA
>CAYZVE010000054.1:0-6558 GCA_964481805.1 uncultured archaeon
AGGTTAATTAAATTAGGAAGAGAAATCTTTGGAATATATAGGCATCTAGAATCATTGTCTGGTTATTTGGATAATTTGGATAGAGATTATTTGAGAACCATTGAAGCATATTTGCGAGGTTTTGATAAAACTCTCATTTTCTATTCTTAAACCAGTCAACCGTCTTCTTAAATTCTTCATATCAATCTCAATATCTTTATAAAGTATTACGTGTAATACTATATTATGACTGAGACAAAAGTAACATCAAAATACCAGACTACAATACCAGATGATATAAGAAAGTGTCTTAAGATAGATCCTGGAAGTAAAGTAGAATGGTATATGGTAAAAGGTTTTGCTATAGTTGATAAATCTCAGAAAATAAAAAATCCCATATCTTTCCTTACCTCTCAAATCAAGCTTGATTTTGATGCTGTTGAACTCGTTAAAAAATCTCGTGAGGATTTTAAATGAAGTATCTTGACACTAATATAATAGTGTATGCGATAGAAAACCATTCAAAATATGGGAATAAATGCAGTAAAATATTAAAAGCGATTGAAAATGGCCGGTTGAAGGTTGGTTGTTCTCTTTTAGTGTTAGTCGAATTGATAAATGTTCTCAATAGAATAAACAAAGAACTCAAAAAACAGAAAAAGGTAACATTGAACATAAAGAAGAACATTGATGCTGTCCTTTCACTTCCTATAGTTTGGTTTGATCTTGGAATCATTATTATAAAAAGGGCCTCTGAATATGATTTTAATATTAACGGTGTAGATTGCATTCATATAGCCACGATGGAGCTTAATTCTGTAAACGAAATAATAACAGCTGATGAAGATTTTGCCAGAATTCCTATCTTAAGAAAATTAGATCCTTTAAAGTTTAGATAGTTTGTTGCTTCTGTTAAGATGGGATTACTTAGATTTTTGTTTCGTTGAATAATCTCATTTTCTATTCTTAAACCAGTCAACTGTATCTTTTATTCCTCTTTCAATATCATATTCAGGTTTCCAACCTAACTCTTTCTTTATTTTCTCATAACTAAGACAACTTCTTGCTCTTTCTCCTGGCGGAGCTGGTACATGTACTTCTTTAACTCTCACTTTTGTTAATTCTACCATCTTTCTAAATAATTCATTGACACTGGTTTCAACCCCTGTACTAACATTAAATATCCCGTTTACATTCTTCTCAAGAGCCAACATGTTTGCTTTAACAATATCTTTGACATAAAGATAGTCTCTTGTCTGTTCACCCGTTCCATTAATTATTGGTTGACCACCAGTAAGAATTTTGTCAGTAAATATAGCAATAACCCCAGCCTCACCTTTGGGGTTTTGCCTAGGTCCATATGCATTGGCATATCTCAAAGAAACAAAATTTATTCCATAAACACTTTTGTAAAATTGCATATATTTCTCAACTGACAGTTTTGTGATCCCATAGGGACTATTAGGATTTTCCTTTTCCTTTTCAGTTGTAGGTATCTTAACATCATCCCCATAAGTAGCTGAAGTTGAAGATAAAATAATCTTTTTACTCCCAAATTTTCTCATGTTCTCTAAGATGTTTATACTTCCAATTATGTTGCTATTAGCATCAAACAAGGGATTTTCAACTGATTCTCTCAGATCTATATGCGCAGCCAAATGAAAAACAACTTCAGGTCTCTCCTTTTCAAAAATATCACTTATATCATCAGTTATGCTCCTGATATAGAAGGTTGCTTTTAGATTAAAGTTCTCTTTTTGGCCTGTTACCATATTGTCAATAACACTCACTTTATGTCCTTTCTCTATCAACGCGTCAACTATATGACTGCCTATAAATCCTGCTCCACCTGTTACAAGAATTTTCATTAACTCTCACTTAATTTTAATTTATCCTCTACATTTATCTCTTTTAACTTAGATTCATTCATCTCGACAAAACTTTCGTATTCTTTTACTGGATTATAACTCTCGAATGGGTTTAATTTCACTTTCTCAATAACTTTCCAGTCTTTATCAAGGAAAAATACACTTATAGGAAAACTCATAAACCATGTATGTATTCCTGATTTACCTCTCACTTTGAACAACATGGAGTCATTCTTACTAAACTTCTTGGACTTCAAGTAGTCGTAAATATACTTATTCCTGGTTTTGTATGGTATCAATCCAAGAATTAATTCATGCCTTTTTTCTCTTGTTATGATTTTTGTCGCTATCACTTGTTTTGTTGTTTTATTGATTAGCTCCATACACTCACTTTAACTTTCTTTAGTATTCTTTAACCTTCTTTTATATTCTTCATAGCTGATTAGGCCCAACTCATGCAAAGGAATTACAATATGTGATATACCGCAATTTTCAGGAAGTTTTTCTGGGTGAAACCACCCCATATCCTCACATTTTCCTAACTCTAATATTTTGGGTTTGCCTGATTTGATTTTACATAAGAAGGATTGACAGTGCCAATGCACTTTCGCTCCTTTGAGAATTTGATCATGGTAACCTATATTTTTTATTATTTTGACATCCACTCCTATCTCTTCTTTGACCTCTCTTTTGACAGCGTCTTCAATCTTTTCCATAAATTCAACTTCACCACCAGGCACAGACCACATTCCTGAAGTAGTTCTGTCTGGAGTTATTGTATCAGGTCTTTTAAGAAGTAAGATTTCGCCCTTTTCATTTTCTATTATTGCTCCCACCCCTAAACCTATATAATCTTTCCCTGGTTTCATTAAATATCACTTAAATCTTCTTTTTCTGTGTTTATAGCCTTTTTTCCCATTTTTTTCTTCTAAAATTCATTTCTATTTTTAAAAATGAACTCTCACTTTTTGGTATGAATAGGTATTATATAAATGAAAATATATTTCAAAAAATATTATTAAAAATTTTAAGAAAATTTGTTATTTTAGTTAATATATTTTTTAATTAATCTATTATATAACTTCTGTTAAAATTTAGTAAATTGTATAATATTATTATGACTCAAAAAACCCCTTTATGAAGTATATTTTTCATCAAATACTATAGCCCAAACAAAGATTTAATTTTTATCTTCTGAAGACCACTTTTTCCAGTATCTAGACATCCTTTCCATGGCTAAAGAAAACTGATCTGAAATTATCAATGGAGAATATTTGTCTTTTCTTGAAACTAACCCGAAACGCCTTAAAACTTGAAAAGTATCGTATGCTGTTCCTCTTGCCAGCTTTTCTTTATTTATTATCTCATTCATAGTTGCAGGTTTTTGTTTAACATAATTCAAAATTTTATTGGCACATTCTCTCATTTTAGGTTGTTTTGGAAGGACTAACTCAAGAAATTCATCCCATTTTAATTCATTGAGATCCACTTTTCCAATTACCCATGTTTTAATTTCCATTTGTTAATCACCGACGCATTAGTAAAAATATGGTATTCCCAGAACTTAAATATGTCGCTATCTAGCGTCTACTTATAAGCATGAGACATTTACCCTGGGTAAAACATTGATTTAAGTAAAAAGTATAATATGTGACGTTAATCAGCGTCACTTTCATTAGCTTCTTTGTCATTATCTTCTTTAATTCTTGAGAGTTTCATTAATACTCCTTCAATAGAATGAGCAAGGTCTTCCCCATCTTCTGTTAATTCTATAACTTTGATTCTCCCTTGTTTTTTAAATTTAACTAATTTTAATGTATTCAATTCATCTAGTAGCTTGATTGTGTGCGAGTATGTGCAATCAATTTCTTTTGATACTTGTGTTGCATATTTTGGTCCCCTTTTAAGGCTAATAATCATTTTAACTGGTTTTGTCCTTAGGAACAATTTAGTCAACTGAGTATCATTTACAACCATTTTTATCTAACTATATTAGCCTTCCAAAGTATTTATAAGTTCAAGACGTTTAATCAAAAAATATATGTTGTTAAATAATTTTAAGAAAATTATAATCAAAAAATATATTTTATAAAATATAATAAAAAATTATAATAAATTAAATATATTTCAAAAAATATATGATAAAAAATATTCCTCACCTGCTTTGCACAAAAAGTGAGTGAGTTTTTGTGCAGGAAATGAGTGCTACATCTGAGTGGCAGTTGGCGTAACAGCTGGAGAATGTCTACAACCAAATAATTTTCAGAACCAGAAATTCCATATTTGTTTATGTCGATGAAACAGGGCTCAAAGTAGATGGAAAGAAGTATTGGATTTGGATATTCGTGACAGCAACAGGGACTTTATCCATAGTGAGAAAAAGCAGGGGAAAGAATGTTGTTGAAGAGGTTCTTGGAAAAGACTATTCAGGCACAATAATCTGTGATGGCTGGAAAGCCTATTCAAATTTCACTAACAATCTCCAGAGATGCTGGGCTCATCTGTTGAGAGAAGCTAAATTTTTGCCCAGAAAGAGTGAAGAGGCCAAACTATTGTCAAACAGGCTTCATAGATTATACAAAAACCTGAAATCTAACCTAGATAAAGGTCCCCCAGGCCATATAAAAGTTATCCTAAAAATGAACGCTGAAGAAACTATGAAGGAATTAGTCAGCAAGAATTACCAGTCAAAAGAAGTCCAGAAGTTTGCAGTGAAAATCAATAATGGATTCAATCATTGGTTTACCTTTGTGACAAATCCGCTTATTGAATCAACAAACAATATTGCAGAAAGAGCTATGAGAGAGCATGTCATTCACAGAAAAATCATAGGCACATACAGAAATGAGAAAGGCACTCAAATACATGAAAGAATGATGAGCTGCATAGCAACATGGAAACAGCATGGATTGAATACAAGAGAAGAATTACTGAATTGCCTTAGGAGCTAAACACGTACAATTCTTAATATGTTTTAATTCCCTATTTTGTAACAATACCTTTTTTTTCAAATTCCTATTTATCACAAAATATCTAAAATATAATAGTGATTCAATGAAAGTAGCCCTGATAGGAATGGGCAGAGTAGGGTCAGCAACAGCTTTCAGCCTTTTAAGATATCCTGAGATAGATGAAATGGTTTTAGTTGATATAAAAGAAGATCTATTGAGAGGAGAATATCTTGACTTGGTTCAGGCTTCCAAAGGATTTAATCCAGAATTGAAAGTTTCTATGACTACAAATGTTGCTGATGTCAAAGATTCTGACATAAATATAATTACTGCAGGCTTCCCGATGGGTGTTAATTTCAACAGCAGGATGGACTTAATTGATAAGAATTACCCAATAATTAAAGATATTTTTTCTAAATTACCTAAAAATTCCATAACCATTCTTACAACAAATCCTGTCGATATTATGGTTTATCTTGCGTTGAAAGTCTCTAAAAATAAAAGGGAGAAAATCTTCGGAATGGGTTCACTTTTAGATACTTACAGGCTTAGGACAATTAACCAAGATGGAAAAGTAATTGGTGAGCATGGTGATAGCATGGTTTTCATACCTGAGGTATCGGATGAAAAAAAAGATTCTATAAGATTTATGAGCAAGGAAGTTTCTCAAGGTAAGGGAGGAACACAATGGGCCCCTGCTGCTGCCTTGACATCGATTGTTGAATGCATAATCAGGGATAAAAAAATGGAAACACTCGCTTCTGTTTATTTGAATGGAGAGTATGGGATGAAAGATATTTGTATAGGAGTTCCTGTTATTATTGGAAGAAATGGTGTTGAAAAAATAATCGAGATGAAATTAAAACCCGAAGAAATAAATGCCTTGAAAAAATCCGGGAGTTTAATTAAGGAAAATATTGAAAAAATTATTCTCTGACACCATACATTTCTGTCATATGTCTATTCATTGAATCTATTGCTGCCAAAAATTCTGATGGTTCTATACCCCTTTCTTTGCAATAGCCTATGAGAGCTTGTGTATCTTTTGGCAAACATGTTCCACCATAAGCCATTCCACAAACAGTTCCATACTTGCCTATCCTTGGGTCCATGCCAACAACTCTTGCTATTTCATTTTCATTTAATCCTAAATGTTTTGCTATTTCATACATCTGATTCCAGTAAGAGATTCTTGCAGCTAAACAAATATTAGATGCATACTTTAGAAATTCTGACCCTTCCAATTGGAATCTAAATATTTCATCCCCTAAAGGCCTATAGAGTTCTTCTAACATGTCACCAGATCTTTGATCAAATTCACCTATAATCACCCTTCCGTCTGAAAATCTCCTTCTGAATTCTTCCCCATTTGTCCATGATCCATTTATTTGTGTGGAAAATTCTGGGTTATGGCAAAGCAAAATATCTCCTCCAACTTTTTTTCCAGAAGTTTCTTCAAGATTGGATAAAACAACTCCTCTTGTAACACCTGGAAGTACAGTAGATCTGTTTACAACAAGATACGGTTCGGAATGTTCTTTAAGTGCTTTACCAACAGCTCTTGTTGCTCCGATAATGCAGCTTAAATCTTGCCTTTCATTTATTGTTGGAGTAGGCACGCAAATGAAACAGGCATCAGATTGGGGGACAACATCCATTATATCAGCAGACGCTCTTTCATAACTTCCTCTACTATTTTTGCAGCCTCTCAAATTTTCTATTTTTTCATGGTCAATATCATACCAGATTATATCATGACC
>CAYZVE010000055.1:0-6556 GCA_964481805.1 uncultured archaeon
AGTCCTGCGGACAAATAAGATAGTCCTGCGGACAAATAAGATAGTCCTGCGGACAGGTCGGACAACAACGTTAAGTGCCAATATATGCTTTGAATCAATTTTTCCGGATTTGATACGAAGATTCTCAAAACATGGCAGCGATATAATTGTCAACATAACCAATGACGGATGGTATCTGAAAACATCAGCCCCTTATCAGCATTTCACTTTCAATATATTCCGTGCTATTGAAAATCGCAAACCCGTTGTCCGTTCGGCAAATACCGGTATATCAGGATTCATTGACTCAAGGGGTGTGGTGCTGAAGCAGACAGAAATTTTCACTGCCGCCTGTTCAGTTATGGATGTCCAGCCGTTATCAAAAAAGACTTTTTACACAAAATACGGTGACATATTTGCTTATTTCTGCCTGCTGGCAACGGCATTTTATATAATAATAACTGTAGCGTCCATCTTCAGATGGACGATTATCATATAAATCGGGACGAAAAATGTAGCGTCCATCTTTAGATGGACGATTCTTAGATATGAAAGGAGGAATTGATAAATGTTCAGAGGGCTAAAAACAATCAGTAAGTTTATAAAAGTTTTTGCTTATTTAGACATTGTTTTTGGGTGTTTTATGTCAGTGAGGACTTCATATTGGTTTGGAATTTTAATTTCTGTCTCAATGGGTCTGGTTTTACTGGCATTTGCTGAACTTATTCTCGTCATAATGACAATTGAAGAAAATACCAGAAAACCCATAACTTTTTAAAATGGAAATTTGGTGTGTAATTATTGACAGAGTCAATAAACTCAAACTGGCATTTTCGCTACTTCATATTTAATAGGTAGAAGCTTATCTAGAGTTACATATTTTGAAGCATCCAGAATCTCAATACCTATAATTCTATCTTTTTCTCCAATGTCTAACACAATGTTTTCTGATACTCGTCTATTTACAACTTCTTGTTTTCTGTCATCTAACCGAATATAGAGTAAGTCTGCTCTATCATTATATGAAATATCCATTACACTACACCTCCCATTTTCACTTGCACCCCGTTCTTCCGCCCTTTTTGAAGTGTGAGTATCAATTTTGATTTCCACTTATTCCTCTTATTTATTATAACATAATTTTTAAAAAAAGACAATTTTGATTTTTGTTGTTGTTTTTGTTGTTCCTATTTTGTTTCTATGAATAGTAAATCTTTATAGATATTAAATGTTGAACTCAGTTTTCGAAATTATTTCTGTAAAAAATGATGAAAGACGGAGTAACGCGATTTCTAAAGAAGCTCTAAGAAATACTTGAGTCTTTTTTTCGTTTTGATTACTACGAAAATGTGTCAGAGCTGGAGAAATTGCTATTCAAAATACCAATGTACAAAAAACCGTGGGTCAACACCAGAATTCAATTGCAACAGACGATAATTTCCATAGTAGGCAACACGTGGTCCCAGATAAAAATCTGCCTCGGCAGAATAACTCAGTGATGGCAGAGATTTCAGAAAGAAGTGTTCTATCCCCATGAGGAATTTCATATATACGGTTAAGGATTCGTACGTATAACTGAAATCCCAATTATAGTGTCCGGAAATGCTAACCCCTATGCCCCTGTATACATATGCGTTTTCAATATTCTTTATACTTCTGCGACGAAGAAAAACATATTCAATAGTCGGAATATTTGCTGCCCAGCTTGTTACTGTTTCAGTGCTGGACAATTTTCTCTCCTCAAAGCCAACATAACCTGCGTTGTTGCTCACGACTATTTGTTTACCTTTCCTTTCATCTTTCCATTTTCTAAAACTGATATTGTTCAGTGAATTATAACTAAAAGGCACGAAATCCATGCCAATGGACCAAGTATTGTTTCTCCAGACTGCAACTTCTTCTGCAAGAAGGATTGGGGAAAACAGTGTAATAATAATTAGAATTACAATCATGATTTTATGTCCTTCTTCCCTATCTAGATTTTTACCCAAAATTACAGTAATCAGTGTAACCTTTAGTGTCAACTTACAATATCCTTTAATCTGATTATACTGTTTTTGGAAGGGGGTTTTCAAGTTTATGTGATTGCTTTTTTTCTTCATTTTTGATTACATACCGACAAATTCAGAAGCTAATTAAAACCCAAGATTATCAAAGAAATGTTGAGTTCATACTTCGTTTTAATTGCTGTTAGAATTATGTAAAAGTTGACAGGGGTTTTTTGCTCATTTTTTTATTTGAGATTTTGAACTCTTGATAATATCTGCAAATTCAACTAATTCATCTACTATTTTCAATTTTTTATCAAAAGGTAATTTAGCAAATAATTTACGACATTCTTCTTTTGATTTAAAAATCTTTTGCCTGTATTCTTCAATTTTCTGTTTGTTTTTGGCTACTATTACTATATTATTCATTTAAGAGTTCCCAAAATCTTTTCTTCAATTTATATCTATCTAATATATCTGATAAAAGTTTTTTATCTATTTCTGCTTGTTCTGCAATCATTCTTATTTTTTCCTTATCTTTTGACCTGAATACCTTAAGAAAAATTGCTATTAAATATTCAGGTCTTAGTACCCTGATATTTATATCTTTAACTTTTGCATCAATAGCGTTTTTAAGAGCTTCGATTTCTAATTCTGTGGTAGCTGGTATAAATTGAATTGGTATTCCTTTCTTTTCAGCTGGAATAAAAAAAATATCTATATCACGAGTAAAAAAAGGTTCTGTATAAAATATTGTTGCAACCGCACCACCAATAGCATAATCTTTAAGAATTCCTTTCTTATGCATTTCATTTATTACTTTTAATGCTTTTTCTCTTTTTGTCATTTTATCCTATCTATAATAAACCAAACGTGACTACGACTTCCCCTTTTATTAGAACACCACACCTGTACCACGTCTTTATTTCCACTTTTATTAGAAAGACCCTATGTTTTGTCAAGGTTTGCAACCTCCAAAAGTGCGGGGTTGAGCCAAGCGTCGCAAACACGCTGTTATCTGCTGTTTCGCCTTCCTTTTTCTCTTATCCTAAATCTTCCATGCTGAAAAACACAAAAATTATTTAATAGTCTATCCGAATACTCTGTCAAAATCTTCTCTATGGTTTTTACCTTCTCATCAGCTTTGGCATCTTCAAGTCTCAAAAGTAAAACTCCAGAATGAGGTAAACCAGAATTATAAACAAGTTCACCAAAATCTTTATCCATTGTAACAACCATGCGATTTTCAGAAATAGCTATGCTTAATATCCTGGCGTCCTCCATTTTGGGGTTTATATCTCTCACTGCTTTTATATCATATCCATTTCTCAAAAGCCATTCCTCTACTTTTTTACTAACCCCAACATCAACTAGAAACTTTAGTTTCTTTTGATTCATTTTCTAGCGCCTACACTGTCACCGGAAAAACCTGCTCTTCACTTACTAATTCAGTTGCATAAGACAAAACAGCCCGAATATCTTCTGGTTCAAGTTCTGGGTACTCCTCAAGTAACTCCTGGGTTGAAACTCCATTAGCAAGAGCTTTTAGAATTTGCTCAACCGTGATTCTCAAACCTCTGATAGTTGGCTTACCAACCATTACTTTGGGATTGACAGTAATTCTATTTAATAAAATTTGTTTTTCCATCAGTATAGCACCTCCTTAAAGTGATTTTTCAGTTTTATATCGTTCCTCCACTCCTTAATCTGATTATACTGTTTTTGGAAGGTAATTTCAAGTTTATGTGATTGTTTTTTTCTTCGTTTTTTGAAAAATATTCAAGAGATATCTTTTAAAAAATTACTTGCATTTAAAATCTTTATTTTTTTGTATTTTTTTAGTTCCAAAATATACCTATCACCAGATACAATATAATCTGCCTTAAATCCTTCAGCACATTCTAAAATTCTATTATCGGGCTCATCTTGAATTACATTTAAGACAGGTTTAGAAATTACAGTTATAGAATTTCTTCGTATTAATTCCACTATTTCCTTAATTTTTTCTTCAGGCCAGGAAAATTTCTTTATTAAAACTTTCTTAAACTCCTCTAAGATAGGTTCTGATATTCCTAACCGATAGTCTTGTGTTATTGCTCCGTGGAATATTTCTTCCGGAGGACCGCCAGGAAAGACAAAGGCGGATATTAAAACATTAGTATCACAGACTATTTTTTTCATCTTAACTGGTGAATTATTCTATTTACATCATCTTCAGTTATAATCTTTTTTGCTCTCGCTATAAGAGAAAGTTCTTTTTGAATTTTTTTGTATTGTTGCCATTCTATGTACTGTTTTATTGCTTCAGTAATAATTCCGCTGTAACTTTTCATTTCTTCCTTTTGTATTTTATCTAACCTCGCCACTAAATTAGTGGGTATAGTTATACTGATTGACTGTACGTTTCTCATGGTTTTAAACCTCTTTTATAAGATTTTATAGTATTATTATATAATAACGATTATTGGTTTGTCAAATTTTTTGTGTTATAGTATTTTTTTGCCTTTGACAAATCGTCGCAAAATTTAGTAGAATTATACGATTTGGGATGCACTTTAAGAGAAATGAATATTTCTGAGAAAAAAACAACTAATTCGCTTTTTCCTAGTTTAACGATCACGCTGAAAAGCTTAGATGCTAAAATACCGCACATTCAATTGAAAAATGTTATAGAAAGTAAAAATATTGAAATCATAGGTACGGAACATTTCTAAATGATGGATAAGTTTACATATATATTGAGGCACCATGTTTCGTTATGATACTATTATTAAAGTTAGCGATGCAAGGTAAGGGATCGTAAAGTATAGATAATATTAGAATGAAAATCTTAAAAAAGCATCTCGGAATATTTAAAAATATAAAGAATAGATATCTTCCTGATACGGAGATCCCTGAAAGAGGGAATTGGAAACATCATAACAATAACACTCTATGGTTGCGACTAGTAGGACAGGTTATTGTAGTTGGGAATTCTGGTCCAGGTGATGAGTTTGGTAAAAATAGTAGACTAAGGGAATTAATATCATATAAAAGTCTGTTAAGTACGCGGAAAGATAAAAATATTAAGAAAATAATACACAATGTTTTAAGATCCATTGGTGCCAGGTATTCAAGTAAGTCAATCAGCAAATGCAGAAAAACAAGTTCACTGTTATATAATTTTCAGTATTTGAAGAATTATAAGGGGGGCCCAAAAGGATTTATCAAAGATATTGCACATATCAGTAAGGACAATAAAAAAATAGACAAAATTAAAAATAATATTAAGTTTGTTAAAAATAAGGGAGCAAGAGATTATCTAATGGAACTTGGTATCATTAGAAATTCAATAGCTTTGGACATTCGTATTCAAACGGTATTTAAGAAAGTGGGCATTAGAGTTCCTGGTGGTCTGGAAAATATGTCCATACTGTATAGTCAGATAGAAAATATGGTGCTGAAAAAAATCTGTAAACCACTAAAAATGACAGGTGTACAATTTGATCGAATGATATATCAAAATTACGATGAAATATTGGGATACTTAAGGAAATAGCGTAAAAATAAAAAGGAAATACGTTTATGACTGTAAAAATGTGTGTTCTGGGTAGTGGTAGTGGTGGTAATTGCACTGCAATATGGTCAAGAAAACAGGGAATATTAATAGATTTTGGCGGAACGTTAGGTAAAGAACATTGGAAAAATCAATTAAAGTCCATAGGTTTAAGTCCCGGCCATATAAAAGGTTTATTAATCACGCATGGACACGGGGATCATATTAACTCTGACACATTGGAGTTTTGTTCTGAAAATAGGATACCAATCTATATCCATCCTAAAACATTTAAAACAATAAATTCACATAAAAGATATAAAATGGCTATTCGTGAATATAGAATGAAAACATTATTTAAAAAACACCCAATGAAGATATTTCATATTGGGAGATATCGAATTTTACCATTTAAAGTGTTCCACGATGACTATTTTTCTTCTGGTAATGCGGGGCAACCCCTAGGATTTTGTATATCTCTTAGAAACTATACAAGCGAAATAAAAATAGGATATGTAACTGATACGCAATACTTAACGAAAAGCGCATTGGATTCTCTTATAGATTGTAATTGTTTGGTAATTGAAACAAATAATGATAAATATATCAAAAAGGTACACCCAAATCATAAAAACCATTTATCAAATCAACTTGCAGCGCAATACATTAATCATATTCTGAAAAATAGTAGCCAGCAAAATGACTTATCTGTCATTGTGTGTGTTCATATAAGTAGTCATAATAATCGACCACGTTTGGTTTTAAGAAATGTAAATAATGTTTTAAATCAAACCTGTCGTAGAGATATAAAAGTATATTTGGCTGAACAGGATTCAAGGACACGAATTATAAAATTACATTAGATTGTGGTTAGGAGGAAAATAATGCGATATTTCGAAAACGAGCAGGTATTTGCATTGTATCCAGAAGATAAAACATGGTATCCCGCAAGATACGTTTCAAAGAATGGAAACAAATATACTGTTAATTGGTTAGATCGTATAATGATCGGGAAAAACTGGACCAAAATTTAGGCTGACTTAAGGTGAAAAAA
>CAYZVE010000056.1:0-6529 GCA_964481805.1 uncultured archaeon
GAAATGAATTATAAATTCCATTCCCTTCATCTAATACTGAAATTCCATCTACAATAGTTAAATAACCAGTTTTTTCATAACTTGTGCCATTTTCTTGAAATATCACTGATAATCTACTGCCTTCGGTATATTTTCTATTTCCGATTTGAATCTGTCTAGGATCTCTATGTCCTAAAATTTGTAAAACCATAAAAATCACATCATACCTTGTTTTTCTCTGTATATAAACATTTCTATGTTTTAGTCACTATATTAAAGTGACATTTCTCAAAATCATCATTTCTTCCAAACAAACATATATCTCATAGGAACAATAGAGCTTAAATCAGATGAAAAACCACATATTTTACACAAATAACCAAGATTGATCTTTTTATTAAGCAAATTGGTTCCATAAATTTTTCTAAGTTTTCCTTCACAAATAGGGCATTTTTTTATTTCAATCATCTTTGGGGATTTCCTGGTTTTAGCTTTTATCTTAATTTCAGGGATTTTTAATGCAATCTTTTTTGTTCTTTTTGCAGAAAGCACAAATTCTGGATTATATTTTTTGAGCCTTTTGACAACAAGGTAACACAGCTCTTCTTGCGTATCAACTTTGCCTCTTTTTCTGACAATGTCCCTGATAACCTGAAAGACAAAATCATCTTTGGGGATTTTGCGATGAAGCATATATATCTAATTATTATAGGGATTCTAAGGCTTATGTTTTTATCTTCCCCAGAAATTCATCAATTTCCATTTCTTTGAAAGCGATAACAGGGCTTAGGATTGTTTGAAACTTTTCCCCATATTTTTTGATTATTTCAATCCCATCTTTTTCTAAGTTATTTCCAGCAACCAATGGCAAATCAGTTGGAATATCGTCTATGTCCTTCACTTTGATTTTCTTTAAAGTAACTCCATAGGACCAATTGTCAAGAATATCAATAGGAATGGTATAATAAACATTTGTGATGCATCCCCTCTTCATCATCAGCCAGCAAGCAACCAACCCCTCTTTAGAATTAACAAAACAATTTACTCCCCCCTGAGAGTTTAATGACATCCCGCCAGGGCCAGAAAACTTCTCAATAAAAATAAAACTTTCTTCATCTCTTACTTCAACAAATAATTCATTATCCGGATTAGACAAATCCACTTTTTTGCCGGTTACATCAATTATTATTTCACCCAATCTTGCAGCGAGTTCCTGGCTTGTAAAATCATGGCTGCCAGTTCTGCTGACCCTGACAGCAAATGTTTTTTCAGGGAGCAAAGTTTTACAATTTTCTTTTACAAAATTTTCTAAATTCTTGAGTTTTATTTTGACTGCTTTTGAGAATGACGCTATCCCAAAAACATGCGCTAGCAAGTCAGCAACTTCTTTCAGCTGTTCAGTTTCAATAAATATTCTTCCCCTTTCCCTTTTTACTTTAGCGTCTATTTCATTCCTCTTTATCCCATTTCTTATATTATCGGCTAGTTTTCCTTCTAACTGATTTCTAACAAATTCTGACTTCAGGAAGATTTCCGAGTATCTGACTATTATTATGTTATTCATTAATTTAATTAATCAGAATTGCTCTTTAAATATATAGGGCTTGATTTCTTCCCTGTAATGGATACTCTTAAATAAACTATTTTAACTTTAGAATCATTAACGATATTTATGATATCAAAATATCCGCTTCCGAATGGGGAGCAATTTGATGTTATTTTAATAACCGGGGATATCTATATAGACCATCCCCTATGCGGAACTGCAATAATAGCAAGAGTCCTAGAAAAAAACAGCTATTCCGTTGGTATAATTGAAACTCCCGACTGGAAGAAGGACAAAGACTTCAAAAAGCTTGGAAAACCGAAACTATTTTTTGGGATATCATCTGGCTCAATGGACAGCATGCTGGATAATTATACGCCCTTAAAGAAAAAGAGGTCATCGGATAGGTATAAGAAATATAAGTCAAAAAAACCGGACAGGGCTGTAATTGTTTATGCAAACATGGTAAGAAAAAACTTCAGTAAATCGCCAATTGTTATCGGGGGAATAGAAGCTTCTCTCAGAAGGTTCGTGCACTATGATTATTGGGACAATAGCCTAAGAAAGCCAATTCTTTTAGATGCAAGGGCTGAAATACTTGCTTATGGGAATGCCGAATACTCAATAGTTGAAATTGCAAAAAGATTTAGGAAGAAAATTCCCCTTGATGGCATAGACGGGACATGCATTGTCAGAAACGAAATACCAAAAGATTTTCAAACATTGCCTTCATTTGATGATATAAAGGATGACAAGAAAAAGTTTTGTGAAGCTCAACTAATGCTAAGCAATGAAATTAATCTTGCACAAAAAATTGGGGACAAATATATTCTGCAGCATAAGAGCCATGAATATACCCAGAAAGAACTGGATGAAATATACGAATTGGATTATTCAAGGGAAATTCCAGAGGAAGCTGGTTACTTCAAAGGTATGCAGTTTACTGTTGTTACGCATAGAGGCTGCATAGGCAGATGCAATTTCTGTTCAATATCACTTCACCAAGGCAATCACATAATTTCAAGATCTGAAGACTCCATCATAAACGAAATAAAGAAATTGACCAAACACAAGGACTTCATAGGATATATAGACGACTTGGGGGGGCCGTCAGCAAATATGTATGGGATGGATTGCAGGAAATGTAGTAATGAATGCATTGCTTGCGAAAATCTCAACAGAAGCCATTTGAAACTAATAACCCTGTTAAGGAAAGCCAGAAAAGTGAATGGAATCAAGAAAATTTTTGTCAGGTCTGGCATAAGATATGATATTGCTGTAGATTCTGAAGAATATATAAAAGAAATATCCGAGAACCACATATCAGGGTATTTAAAAATTGCTCCCGAGCACTGCAGTCCAGAAGTTTTAAAATTAATGAACAAATACTTCCCCAACAGACTGGAGAAATTTGTGGATTCTTTTAAAAAGATAAACAAAGATACAGGGCAGTATCTGAAATATTATTTTATTGCTGCCCATCCTGGAAGTTCTAAGAAAGAAAACAAGGAATTGAAAGAATTCATAGAAAGTTTCAAAGAAAATGCAATTATCCAGGTTTTCACACCAACACCAATGACTATGAGCACGTGCATGTATTATACTTCTATTGACCCGAAAACTGGCAAGGAAATATATGTTCCTTATACCTATCGTGAAAAGAAAGACCAAAAAAATGAGTTATATAAACCCTACTGATGATTAATATTCAGAGCCATAATTCAACGTGAGAATATTTTCAGCCTTATGAATAAGCAAGAGATTCATGACAGATGATTGATAAGTCATTCTATGAGGGTTGAAAAAAACGTGGGTTAAACTCCTGCAGGTTCTATAAAAACTTCTTTTAGAGTCATGATTTTCAGTTTTTGATATGAAAATTTCCTTAAAAATTTTTCTAACTGATAACTATTTATATATGTATTATATATTAACTATAGGTGATATATAATGTCTGATGTTACGACAGTTCAATTAGACAAGGATGTAGTCAAATCTCTGAAGGAAATAAAAGAATACCCAAGGGAAACATACAATGAAATTATAATGAAGGCCATAATCGTCTTCAAGAAAGTAAAATCTCTCAACCAATACGATGAATTCTTGCACAAAATACAGCAACCCAAAATGAAGGAACTATGGAATAACAAGGAAGATGAGGCATGGGAAAATGTATAAGCCGGGAGATATTGTATTAGCTAGAGTTCAATTTACTGATACTTTTGAAATCAAAATAAGACCGGCATTAGTTCTATTCGAAGAGTTTGATAATATTGTAGTCGCGGGCGTAACAAGTAATACAGAAATGAAAGGTATACCTCTAACAAAAAAAGAAGGTGCAGTTAAAGACAGTGTCATCAAGTTAAACTATATTTTCACCATTTCAAAGCAGATGATATCTAAATTTCTTTTTCATTTGTCTGCCGAAAAGAAAAAACAGGTTTATCATGAATTGATTAGCAAGTTATCTCCTGTGGATGATCCAGCAAAAGCTTAATAAATTCATCACTATAACTAATCCCATGAAAAACTGTTTTATTTTCAAGCCATGCAAAAGTGACAATTCGTTCAAATTAGTCCCTCAATGCAAAATCGAAAAAGATAGGCTAATCCAAAATATCCTTAAAGAATTCAATGGAAAAATCATTGCAGAAACAAGTTTTATAACAATAATAGAAATAGGAAAACCGAAAATAACCATCAGCAAAAAAGGAGAGATTATAGTCAGGGAAGTTGACCAAAAAGAAATAGAAGAGCTATCTAGCAGAATAATGCGATTGGTTTAATTATCTAAAATCTAAAAGTAGTTTATATGCATGAAAAAAAAATAGTTGGCCTTGTAGAGCCAGTTAAGATAATAGGGGAAAAAGAAATTGACGTTCTTGCAAAGTTTGACACCGGCGCCCAAAGGACTAGCATTGATAAAAAACTTTTTGATGAGCTTGGCTTGGAAAAAATAGGCAAAGTTAAAACTGTGAATGTTCATGGAAAATCAATAAGATCACTGACTGAATTTGAGATTGTGATAAAAGGGGAAAAATTTATGGTTGAAGCTAATGTTGCAGACAGATCAAAAGTAAAATTTAAAGTTCTAATAGGCAGAAATACAATATTTAATAATTTTGTAGTCGATATTACCAAATCACATAATTCGGCAAAAATTGGAGATTTAAATGAAAGCTTGCGTAATCGGGGGAAAAATTAAAGGAAAATCAACAATGAAAATTTTTCAGGCAATGAATGATTCTGGAAAGTTTGACCCTGTTTTATTTATCCCAACAGAAAGCATAACGCTTGGCGTGAAAGACGGAAAATCAAGTGTTACTTATAGGGATAAGGATCTTTCTGATTTTGATGTTATTGTCCCAAGAATAGGGGCTTCAAAAGCATGGTTTGCATGTCAGATGCTTAAAATGCTAGAAAATACTGGAGTTTATATCCCAATGAAATCTGAAACTCCACTGATTTCACACAATAAATTTTTGACATTGGAAGTTCTGAATAAAGCTGGCATACCTATTCCAGAGACTTACCTGACAATATCCCCAGCTGCGGCAAAAAGAGTAGTTGATGATAAAATTAAGCCCCCTTTGATTATGAAGCTTCTTGGGGGAACTCAAGGCAAAGGCGTGATGTTTGCAAAAGATAAAAGCAGTGCGGATGGGATTATTGATACCTTGAATGTGCTTAACCAAAGCTTGTTTATAGAAAAATACATTAAAAATCCTGGAGAAGACATAAGGGCAATTGTTCTTGGAGACGAGGTGATAACGTCAGCTAAAAGAATAGCTAAAAAAGGCGATATAAGATCTAACCTAGGCTCTGGTGGGAAATACCATAGCTATCGTGCTAATTCAGAACTTGCTGATATAGCAGTAAAATCAGCAAAAGCAGTAGGTTCTGAGATATGCGGAGTTGATATAATACAAGGAAAAAAAGGGCCGATTGTTGTAGAAGTAAATATAGCTTTTGGATTGAAAATTTGTGAAACAACTGGAGTGGATATAGCAAAGCAAATAACACATTATGTTTCTGAAAGAGGATTAGAAGGAAAGAATATAAAGAAGTTAAGCTATTTTTTCGAGAAAGAATTGGAAAAAATTCCAAAAATGTTTAAGGATATTGTAAAAGGAAAAGAAGATTAGGATTCAATTTTTGCACAGTTTCAAAAAATTATCGAATATTATTTTACCATCTTTTGTCATTTCTGGATGAAATTGGACCCCAAAATGTGGTTTAGTTCTATGCTGAACCATCTCACAATCACAATCATTTGAATTAGCTAAATTTTCAAAAATGTTTGGAAGAATCCCGCCGGCAAAGCTATGGCCTTTGTAAAGGAAAAAATTGCCTTTGTCAATCAACGGATTGTCTTTTATTATCCTAACATAATGATAACCTTGGGACCTCCACTTCATTTTGAAAAGATGCCCATTATAAAATTCTATCAGAAATTCATGCCCATAGCATATGCCAAGAATAGGCTTATTGTTTAAATTTCGGATTACTTTGTAATTAAAATCCCTCTTTTTTTGTATTTCTTGGTCATTCCCGCCAGTTAATATCGCGCCATCTATAAGATCAAAGTTTATTTTTTTTATGTCGGCTTTTAAGGGGTCTGCGCTTATTATTGTTATTTTTTTTCCTTTCAAATAATCCACTATTTCTTTGTAATGCTTGCTTTTATTATCGACTATCAGGATATTTAACGGCCTTCCCATAAAAATCACTCAGACTAATATTAGAATGTAAAGTTAAAAAATAAAATGAAAAATTAAGTTCTTTTTAATTTTGGCAAGTTAAATCTATTTGTAAGATAAAGTGCCCATAATAATTCTGATTTATCTGCATCTTTAACTTCGTAGCCGAGAAGTCCCCTTAAATAAATGGAAATGAAAGGCGTTATTCATAATAATTACTGCAGAAAGTTCTTACTATAAAAGGGGTGGCCATAAGTCTGCTATTGGCGTTTTTGTTAGTCAAGATGACTTGGATGATTTTTTT
>CAYZVE010000057.1:0-6514 GCA_964481805.1 uncultured archaeon
AGACGTTCCTGGGAATTCTTTAGGGTTATATGTGGATTATTAGTGCCCCACATTCTTCTAATACCATAAAACTATTATGTATTACATTCTTAATTAATATATTCATTGATTAATGAATTGGTGTAAAAATGCCAGAAACCATAATTTTAGAATGCCCGTTTTGTAATAAAAAGACAATTAATGTTGTTCATTATCCTCCAGTTCTCCAAACAACAACATCACATGCGGCTGGTAAGACTAAAACCCAATATTATTACACAAAAGACAGGTATGAAGTCCAAAATGGGTGCTCTAATTGTGGAAAACCAGTAAAAGAAGTTGAAAAAGCTTTAAATGAAGGTAAAAAAGACCCTGAGAAAGATAATAAAATTCTTGAAAGGCTTAAAAAACAGGGTTTAGGCCTGAGTTTTGAGACTAAATTTTAAAGCACCGACATGCGACAGCCTTTGAAAAGCACCGATGTTGTTGACAAAACCAATTATACCCTATCAAATAGAAAAATATTTAATATAGAAAATTAAATTTAGTTCATGCCTTTATCAGATTTTTTAATTATTTCCTCGATAATCTTTGGTTTAGTTTCAATACCTTTTCTTGTTTCTGGCCCTTTAAGTGATTCAATTCCCACCGGTAAATTGGTTTTGAATATGGACGACAGTGAAGTGGAAGATACACCAAGCAAGATGACAAAAACATTCAGCTCTGAAAAGTTCGAAAAGACCTATGAAACTGCTTTCGGGAAATTCAAGGTTGTAATTTCTGGCGGGGAAGTAAATCAAGAACTCTCAAAACCTGGCAAGGTCACGACAGTCAATCAAAATACAGAAAACACTACATGGAAAATAACAACCCAGCAATATCAATATGAAATAATAAGAACACCTGATTCTGTAACCCAAACATGCACAACCCCTGATGGGCAGATGAAGAAAATAAAAGAACGGGGAGAAGTGACAGAATCTTTCCAGGGAATGAACCAGGAAAATGTGATAGGTATTTGTGAGCAGGCAGAGCAAGACCTTCAGATAGAAGTTGAGAAAATGCAGCAGATAGTTGAAGAGTCTGAAATACCATCAACTGAAACAAAGACTTCTCAAGCCAGCGTCAAAATAGTTGAAATCAATGTTGATGCCGAATGGTTTAAATTAAAGAATGCGGAATCTGAAGTAGACATGAATTCTTGGGGATTGAACAATGGTAAAGAGACTGGCTCTGGAGCTTACACATACAAGTTTTCAAACTTTACTTTTGAAAAAGATGGATATGTTTATGTTTATAGTGATGATTCTTGCGATATAACCACTTTTGTTTCTAACGAAACTTCCCTATGCTGGAACAAAACTAGCGTCTGGAGTCCCACAACTGATGTTGCCGTGCTAAAGGATGCTGAAGGAAAACAAGTAGATTTATGCGCTTATACCAAAGGCGATATTCAGGACAGTATAGTGAATTGTGAGTGATAAATTAACTTGTCTGAAGATAATTTTCCGTTAAATCTAGGCCTTTATCATCTATCTTTTTCACAGCATCTTCGAGGATAGAATTATTTTCATTTTTTAATTCTTCAAGCCTTTTTCTTGCTTCCACTAATCCTCTGAGTATTAAAGACGCCCCTTTAAGGTTTTTGATTTCATCCAGTGTTTGCCTATAGTTTTCGATTCGGATTGTTTCCTCTGGTTCGGGATTATTTAGTTTTTCGGCTTTCTTTAGTTTTTCTTTCTTTGGATTATTAATTTGAACCATTTTTTCAGAGTTTTCAACTCTTTTATGGACAATAAATCCAGTTATCCCGCCAACGATAGCGTAAAAATACAGGATAATTATCATTCCAATCGAGGAAATGGGTAAAATTCTGAAAATGAACATCACAATCGAAGAAATAGTTGTACCAACAAACATCCCAATCATTACACTTCTCCAAATTGGCAACATAATTAATTATTGATTCGGTGCTAAAAGAATATTGTTGATTATACCAATCAAATCCATAACCTTAATTAATTTCTACAACAAGAATTAGTTATGATAACAATAACTTTTCTCGGAACTGTTTCAGGAATCCCTAGCCTTAAAAGAAACCACTCGGCAATAATTTTGGAGCACTTTACCGCTAACAGGGAAGTGTTTTTGTTTGATTGCGGGGAAGGAACTCAAAAACAGCTGATGAAGTCTGATGTTAGTTTTATGGATATTGATAAAATCTTTATCACCCATTGGCATGCGGATCATTTTTCCGGGCTGATTCCGCTGATACAGACAATGAACCTTGAGCACAGGGAGAAGGAATTGATTATTTTTGCCCCGGAAGCTGAAAGGTTTGTATCTAACATTATGGATATGGGTTATTTCGGGTTAAGGTTTCCTGTCAAGGCTGTTAATGTCCCGTTTGAAGGCGAGGAAATTACGAAAATAGATGAAGGGGACGATTATGAGATTACAAGCATACCCGTCCATCACACTGTTCCTACTGTGGCTTATTGCTTTAAAGAAAAAGATAAATGGAATATACATGAGGAGAAATTGAGTGAATTGAAGATAAAAAAAGGCCCTTGGCTCAAGAAACTTAAAAAAAATGGTGAAGTAGAATGGGAAGGAAGAAAATTAAAGATAGATGATATCGGGTATATTAAGCCTGGGCTGAAAGTAATTTATTCCGGGGACACTGTCCCTTGTGATAATATTATTAAGATCTCCAAGGGCGGAGACTTATTGATACATGACGGGACTTTCCTTGAGGAAGATGTCGGATCTAAAGCCCATGCAGGCATCAAGGAAGCAGCTGAATTGGGAAAAAAGGCTGGGGTAAAAAAGCTTGTCCTGACACATATTAGCCGAAGATATATTGACACTCAAGAACTAGAAGAAGAGGCCAAGAAAGTTTTTCCTGATTCTATTATTGCCAAGGATATGATGAAGATTGAACTGAAGTAATGTCACCACTGAACAGGCTCTGGAACGAGTGAAAGCGATGTCAGGGAACTGTTGAAGCAGTATAAACAGACCAAGAAGATGATGAAGAAACTTGGCGGGGTCAAGGGAATGAAACGCGGGAATCTTGCTAAGATGGCTAAGAAGTTTGGGTTGAAGATTTAGGTTTTCTGGAAGTGTTTTCTGGAGGGTTATTTTATATATTATATCTAATAATGATATATATGAATAAATAAAAAGGTGTTGAGATAAATAATATAAATACTTTTATATACCTCATAAGTTATGTTGCAAAATATGTTGCTTTCCTAAAAATCATCAAAAGTGTTACATAACTGTGATTTTAGGTTTTGAATGAAAGCATTTAAGTTTAACTGATAAGTAGTAATGATAGGCGAAAATATGGCTATAGGGGAAGAAGTTTTTCCGAAAGGATGTTGGTTGGCTTATATGGATGATGGTTAATTAAGTTCAATGGGAAGAATGTTCATGGAAGCACAAAGATTAAGTGAATGGCAAGTGTTCTGATTTGGAATATTATGAATTGTTGAAGAAAATTAAATTGATTAGTGATATTAGGATGATTATTCGCTAGTTATTCAACAACACCCACAACCACTGGTAAATAGAAAACTTTAAATACTTTATATCCTACTTAAGACACATCAAGACAAGGTAATTTAAATGAGAGACGGACTTCCGCGTGCACCATACATTACGCCTAGAGATGAAAGGCCATATGTTGAAGAAGAGGAATCATTATCTTCATTTAAAGAGCAGGAACTGTACGAAGAAAGAAAAGAAATAATAAAGAAAGAAATATTGCAGGAGCAGAAAAGATGGACAAAAATCAAAGAAGAAAGGTTAAGGTCTTTAAAGCTCATAGGTTCCGAATTAATAGGCAATATTTTTGAAAGAGTGAAATTCCTTGATTCAAGAATTGCTGATATAGGAAATTCACTAAAGTCAAGGCAGGATATTAACATAAAAGCAACAGAAGAAATCACTAAAGATATTGATGATAAATTAAGCAAATTAAGTATAACAACTGATTCTGATAAGGCTAGAGACCTTCAATTGGATTTGACTAACCTTAAAATGGAAAGAAGGAGAGAAGTCTTATTGTTCTGGAAGGATGTTCTTGAGCTGCAAAGGGAGCTCCAAGAATTAAAAGAGCAATATATGGTTGAAAGCAAGATTGCCAAATTATTCGAGGGGTTGAAAGATGTATCAAAGTGACGAAGAAATTATAGTAGCAGATATTCAGAGATTATCCCCAATAATAGGAAAAGAAGCGGGGAAAAAAATCAGGGTAGCTTATCTGCTTGGGGATGAATTATCAAGGCAAAGAATACAGGAAACAATTGACGCAATAAAAGCAGCATTATTTTCAAGGGAAGAATTTTCAGACATTCCTATTATGGAACCCCCTTCAGAAGAAGTTGCATTGTCTGGGGAAATAGAGTTGGGAACAATACTTTATGACAAGGAAGGCTTATATCCACTCAAACTCAAGCGCAAGGACTTCTTAACGCATATGGGAATATTTGGTTCATCTGGTTATGGTAAAACCAATCTGGCAAGGCATTTGGTTAAAAATTTGTCTGACAAGGATATACCTGTTATTATTTTCGATTTTTCAAAAAGGAATTATAGAAATTTATTAAAGATGCCGGAATTAAAGGATAAAATAAATATTTACACTATAGGAAGAAGTGTTTCGCCATTCAAATTTAATCCCCTCAAGCCCCCAAAAGGAGTTTCAGTCTCCCAATGGGCTAAGGAGTTTGCCGAAATATTTGATCATGCTTATTGGCTTTTGGGTGGGGGCAAGCACGTTATACTTAAAGCACTGGATGAAATATACTCTAATACCCATCCAGGAATGCCTAAGATAGCCGACCTTAAGGAATATCTTAATCAAGGCATTGAGTCAAAGAAATCTGCGAGGGAAAGTAATTGGCTGGCAACTGCAACTCGTCCATTGGTTTCTTTGACTTTTCGTGAAATAGGTGATGTTTTTGATACAGAAGAAGGGTTAACGCCTGATAGGTTTTTTGAGAAAGGCAAAATAACCATACTTGAACTGGATTCCCTGTCTAATAATGATAAGACATTCATAATCGAGATAATACTCCAGTGGATCAGGGATTGGCTGATAGCAAGCAACAAAAGGGAAGAACTTGCCGGGATCATAATAATCGAGGAAGCCCATAATATTTTAAACAGGGAGAAGTCTTTAAAATCAGGAATGGAAAGTGTTGTCGATTTGATATTCCGTGAAATTCGTGAATTGGGTGTGGGAATGATATATTTGGATCAGCATCCTTCTTTGATCAGTTATCCTGCTTTGGGAAATACATCCACTCATATTTACATGAATTTGGGATTAGATACAAAAGGGTCTTCAGATATTATGGATGCTGCACATATGCTTGGGCTTAAAAGTACGGAAGAAACAGAATTTTTAAGGAAGCTGCCTGTCGGGCAGTCATACATGATTGCAAGAAAGCTTGATTTTAAAAATCCGTTCCTGATAAAGTTTCCGCTTCTTAAAATAAATACAGACGTTTTAGATGATGATTTCATCAAAAAGGTTATGTTTGATAAGATTTTGGAATTGTATAAAGATGAAAAGGATTTGAACCTTATAAAAGACCCTGAAAAGGCTGTAGAGATGATATATAAAAAAGAAGATATATCAGCTAAAGCCAAAGGTTTGGACAGGTCTTTGTGGGGTGTTGTCAAGATTTTAGCTTGTGGCAAAGCGATCAAGAGCTCGGATGTGCAGAAGAAATTGGGAATATCTGGGACTACTTTCAGGAAAAGAAGCGAAGAACTAATAGACAGGGAGATAATAAACCGTAAGAGGGTTAAATTGCAGAAAAATTGCGCTTATTTCTACTTTTTAACTAACCAGGGAAGGATGATTTATGAATCCAAGTACGGGGAAGTCATTAATAAAGAGGATGAAAAAAGTCCTGAAGAATTGAGGGAAATGATTGCCAAAGATTATTCTTCAAAAGGATGGAAACTGGCTTTAGATGAGGGTGTAATGATTTTTGCCAAAGGCGAGTTAAGGAATAAAGTCGTAATCAGAACTTCTTTGAATGGGTATGATGTCGGCGAATTCCTGGAAGGAGATATTGAGGATGTGTTTTTTGTTTGCTCTTCTAAGCTTGTAAAAAGAAAAATAACCCAGGCTTTGGCAAAGTATAGCTATGAGAAAGAATTGAACTTTGCTGTATTTGTTGCTGACCCAAATGATATTGAGAGCAACATCAACATGACCTTGATCGAGTTTGTTGATGATTAGAGTAATTCTAGAAATTCTTCTCTTGTTAATTCAGCTTGCCTCAGTATATTCAGAAGGACACCTTTCTTGAGTTCTTTGTGTTTTGGAATTGTGACTATCAACTCTCTTCCATTTAATTCTCTTTTTAGTTTTACATGACTTCCTTTTTCTCTGCATATTTTTTTCGAGACATCAACTTCGGAGAATGGCATTTCGCACAATACACAATCATCCCCATTAGTCAAATAACAATGAAAGTATAGGTATCTTTGGGAAGAGTGATGCTGTAAT
>CAYZVE010000058.1:0-1907 GCA_964481805.1 uncultured archaeon
ATAAAGGCAATAAATGAGAAAAGGTGGAGGCAAATCAAAAGGCAATCAGTTTGAGAGAGACCAAGCTAGATTAATATCTTTATGGCTATCTAATGGGGAAGACCCAGATTTGCTTTGGAGGAGTTCTTCATCAGGTGGTAGAGCGTCTTCTGGGAAAACAACTGCGCATTTTGGGGACTTGGGCATTCAAAAAACAGATAGTCTTTATACAGAACAGGCAAAAAGATTTTTAGATATATTTTCAGTTGAGATAAAAAGGTATAAAGTCGTTTCATTAACGAAAGCTTTCTTATCAGACAAGTCTCAAGTTTCTAAATGGTGGTTTCAATGCTGTTCCGATGCAGCCAAGTTTGATAGAAATCCTATGTTGATAATGAAAGGGAATAATGATGAATGTTTGGTAGTATTACCTTTTGAGATAGGGATTAGTATATTATTTAATAAATTTGAATTTGATATCTGTACTATCATAAATGATTCTATGGTAATAGCAATAATTAAACAGAAAGATTTATTGAATATAAAATGGAAAGATTTCTATATAGAAATAGATAGAATACTCGGGGCTTAGATGATAGCAATTATAGGCGATCTTACTATAGATTCTCCTTTAGGATATAATTTTTTGAGTAAAAATAATTATGTAAGGAATTATATATTTGAAGCTTCTATAAAATCTTTTAGGCATATATTAGAATATTGTAGAGAGAATAATATTCGGTCTATAATTTTGTTAGGTGATATATTTGAAGTAAAAGACCGAATAAAAAATGCTATCAAAAATAAACTAGTTGAAGTGTTTGATATATATATAGATGATTTAAGTTTTTTAATAGTATCAGGTAATCACGATTTTTCACCAGATGGGCAATCTACAATAAGATGGCTTGAGGCTTATAATAACATAAAAATAGTATATGAGTCCCAAGTTGTGGAGTTTGGAGGGTATAATATATTATGTATTCCATATACTAGAAACAAAAAAGATATAAGATTAGTACTGAGAGACAAATATAAAAATAAACCTGATTTTGTATGTGCTCATGCTGATGTAGCAGGTTTTTTTATGGGACAAGGAGCAAGAAAATCAGAAGGGCTAGATCCATGTTGTTTTAAGAAGTATAAAACTTTTTTAGGGCATATCCATAAACCGCAAGAGTATAAAAATATTATTGTATTAGGCTCAACATATTTGACTGATTGGGGAGAATCAGGCCAAAGGAATTTTGTTGTATATGATAGAGGGATAATCAAATATGTAAAAATACCTGGTTTTATTCCAAGGAAAATTATTCCTATTTTTGAGGAGTCAGATATAAAGCAGTTGAATAGTTTAGATAAAAATGATTTTGTAAGAATTGATTTAAATTATAATATGTTTAAGCATATAGAGGGAATCATAGAAAAGTTATCAAAGGTAAAATATTATGTTTTCAATCATATTAATTATAGTCAAGAAGTTTCTAATTCTAGTTTAGAAGTAAATAAAGATATTTCATTTACATTTAGAAAGTATATACAAAATGAGTTGAATAGTATAGATAAAAAAGATAAAAAAATTTATAGACTAGTTGTAAATAAAATACTAAATATAGGTGAAGAATAGTGGGCGAGAAAAATAAGTCATGTTGGAATTGTAAAATATTAAAAATTTTTATTCCTTTAAAGGATAAAATATTTGGAACAATTGACTATGAAAAAGCAGTAGCAATATGTACAGATAATTTACTTTTAACTCCTAGTGATGAACCAAAAAAATTTAAAGTAGGTAATCTGAAATCTGATAAAGATAAACTTTTTATGTTTTGGGGAAAGATGGCTAAGAGATGTCCAAATTATAAAAAGCTTCCGGACGACGAAATTTAATATCTCGGAAGATTGGATATCAAGAATTAGAAAATTGTTTA
>CAYZVE010000058.1:2007-6504 GCA_964481805.1 uncultured archaeon
ACGACGAAATTTAATATCTCGGAAGATTGGATATCAAGAATTAGAAAATTGTTTAAAGTGCCGAAGGATGTAATAGAAATAGTAGGTAATATTTCAGGATACGTTAGTGATTATTAAATCAATAACTGCTCAGGGATTTATGTCTTTTAAAGAAAAGACTAGTTTTTCTTTTGATAAACTAGAAGTATATATTGTAAGTGGTCAGAATGGTGTAGGTAAATCAAATTTTTTTGTTGAAGCACTTGCATGGGGATTGTTAGGACAGACGTATAAAGATATAAAAGTTAAAGATATAATTTCAGATAGTGTTGGGAAAGGCTATGTATTAATAGAAACAGATAAAGGTAATATAAAAAGAATAAGAGATAAAACAAAGTCACGATTATATTTTAACGGTAAAGAAACTACACAAGAAAAGTTAAATTCTTTGCTAAAGATTAGTCCGGATTTAATTTTTAATTCAACAATATTTGGTCAAGGAATGTGTGGCTTTTTCTTGTTGAAAGACACAGAGAAGAAGAAGTTAATTACAAAAATAAATCTTGGTTATATCGATGAAAGAATACAGAGACTAGTAAAGTATCAAAATGATTTATTAGAAAGAAATGAAGATTTAGAACAAGATATATATAATTTAAAAGATAGATTAGAACATGAAAATAAATTGTTTCTTACATTGAAGAAACAATCAAGAGAACAATTTTCTAACAAGGAAAATTTTGAAGAACAATTGTTAACAGCTAAAAAATCTATGTTGTTTTATAATAAAAAGATGGAGGAACTGAAAGAGTTATGTAGTAATAGTAATAAAAAATTAGATAGAGCAACTTCTGAATTAAAGGTTATAGAAGATAAACGGTCATATTACGAAGAAAAGATATCAGCATGTTCTACAAAGACTGAGAATATTGAAAGTAAGTTGAAAATATTAGATGAAAAAATATGTCCTACTTGTTATGGAGATATAAATAAAGAAACAGTGAATAGAGTAAAAGGACTGTTTGAACCGAAGTTGAAAAAAATATCAAACAAGTTAAAAAGGATTAATATATTATTTAATAAAATAAAATCCAATTATGAAAGTATTTATAAAATATATGAAAAGATTTTAGATCGGGTCAGAAAGAATGAGAACGAATATTCAGATACTAAAGATAATTATTTAGAACGCAAGTCAAAATATATAGCTCTAAAAGGAATGACTAATTTTGAATCTAGTGTAACATCAAAGAATATTTTGAGAGAATATAAACATAATATAATATCTTTAAATAGTAAAATAGATGATTACATTTCAAAGTTTAATTATATTAAAAAGAAACTAGAAGCATGTGATTACTGGTTATTGAAATTGAAAGAGTTTAGAAGTGATATTTTAAACAAGATATTAGAATATTTCATTCCTACTGCGAATCACTATTTATCTGTTTTGTCTGACGGTATGTTACAAATGAGTATGAAGACAGTTTTAAAAGGTAAGAAAAAGTTATTAGACAAATTTGATATAATTTTGTATTATTGGAATAAAAAGATTGATTATAAAAGACTTTCTGGTGGTCAATTAAAGCAAGCTTCAACTGCTAGTAATATGGCATTTGCTATTTTAATAAACAAATTTTTTGCAAGTGATATTAACCTTATAATTTTTGACGAAATTTTTGACCAGCTAGATCAAGCTGTAAGAGGTAGAGTATTAAAATTATTATGTGAATTGAAAGATGAGATCCAAAAAACTATAATTGTTATTGGCCACGAACCTGTTACATACGAACAGAATGTCAAGTCGATTAAGATAATTATGCAACACAAGACCGGCAGTAAATTATTAACAGAAAATTAAATTTAGAGCTAACTAGGAAAAAATATAAATTTTGGAAGGGTAAAAAAGAAATAATGGAAATTAGTGAGTCAGATGTAAAGAATATTTTTAATGTAACCCAGTGCAAACTAAAAAGTAAAATAGTTTTTTTACTTCAGATTATTGCTTATCAAATGAATGTTGATAATAGTAGTCATTGTGGACTTGCAGATATAGGAACTATCAAGTTTAGGAAAAGGAGGAATAAAACGGTTGTTGAGTTGGAATTAAATAAAGAAATTGAAAAATTGATAACAGGAGAATGTGTTTCAATCGAGACCTATAAAAAATTATTTGGATGAAACTTTCAGCAATAGAAAAAGTTCAACTTTATATCGATAAATTTTTTGATACTAGAAAGAATTCAAAATTAAATATAGTTTATAAATATCTGAAAAGAACTGTAAAAGGAGTAATGATTGCCTATTATTTGAATACAGTTAGATCAGATGAAGAAATAGATTTTATTGCACATACAGTTGCTACTGATTTAGTAGTTAGTATATTGACGAAGAGTAAACCTAAAAAGATGAATATCTCTTTTTTAAAGTCTTATGTAAAATCATATTTATATAATGTGTATGGTTCAGATGCACTTCAAATACATTGTTCTTTTATATCAGATAAGCAAGTTGTTAGTGAGGAACATATTGGTACAATAAAAAAGAAGAAGGGTTTGTTTTATGTTTGTAAGGGCAAGAAAGTATTGAAAGGCCCATTCAATGATAAAGATGAAGCAATAAAAGGTAGAAGGAAGATAAAGAAGATGCAGAAAGTAGATTTTAATGAGTATGAAGAACAGTTGCATGATGATAGGAATATATCTAAATCATTAGAAGATTATTTGACATTGGAAAGTTTATTAAAATATATTTATGAAAAAGCTATTTATATTTGTCCACTATCTTTTAACTTAAGAGGACAAGTGGCGAATTTAATAATAACATCTAGGTTTATGGATGGTGTTGATGTTACAAAAGTTAAGAATGGTACAATGATTTTAGCTTTATCTCATAGAATATACAGTAATTTGAATGAAAAGAAAAGCTATTAAAAATAAATTATATTTTGCTTTATCTTTAATGAAATTAAAGAAAAGACAAACACCTTTAGAACTAGGATTATTATTAGATGAAGATATGTTTTATTATATGACCACTTTATATGGTGGAAAGACAATAAAAATACCGCATGATAAAGATTTAAAAAAGTATTATTTACTTTATATGGTTTTGCAGAAAATTAATAATGGATATAATTTAAAAAAATGTATTAGTGAGTTAAAAATAACAGAGTACAACCTTAGGTGGTTAAGAAATGAGGTAAAGTTTTTGAAACAGGTATATACAAAGAATAAAAAAATATCTAGTGAATTAGGCATTGTTTGTTTACGTAGGGCATTCCAAGTATTCGGTTTACTGAAATGATAAAAACAATCCAACTGTCTAAATGTAAAGATAAAAAGAATGTAATAGATATTTCAGTTAAGAATAATCCGGAGCATGTTTTGGCTCCAACATGGGATATAGTAAAGGATTTTAAGAATAATAAAATTAGTTGGAAAAAGTATAAAAAGAAATATATAAAATTACTTGATAAAAAGTACATTACTAGGAAAGATGAATTTATTGAGCTAATTAAATTAGGTAAGAAGAAAGTAATTTATCTTGCATGCTTCTGTAAAGATCCTAAGATTTGTCATAGGACTCTTGCAAAGGCATATTTAATTGAAAAGAAAGAACAGCTGAATACATTAAGTGAGTATGCTAAGAATGTTAGAAATGGAAGGGAGTGTAAAGGTCAGCAATATTTATTAGATTATTTAAAAGGAAAGAAATTGACTTATAAGCAAGCAGTGCTAGCAAATTGTTATGGATGTTTGGCATTTGATGCTGACGGAAGAATGAGTTGTGAAAGTATAATTTGTCCATTGTTTCCATTTATGCCTTGGAGAAAAAGATAGTGATATAGGTAGCAGTTCATAAATGATATATTTTGATATTGACGGTGTTCTTAGAGATCTTGTAACTCCTATATTTGGTAGTAAACAAGATGTATTGTGGAATGCGAAAAAAGATGGGAAATCTATTATTGAGATAATAGAAAGTGATCTGCATATTCTAGAAGATGCACCTCCATTTGATTATATCTATATTGCCTTGGAGTGCGAAGAGATATGTTTTTTATCACATCAGCCAGAGCACTGGAGATTTCACACTGATAAGTGGCTTGATAAGTATTTCCCAGATAGGATGACAAGAAATGTGTGCTATGTAGATAGTGTGAATTTGAAGATAGGTTATATAGAAGATGGTGATATTCTTATAGAAGATTATCCTTATTTTAATAACGAAGATTATAGTAAAATTATTCTAGTAGACCGTAGTTATAACAAAAATGTGGATGTGCCTGTTAGAGTTTATTCACCAAAAGAACTCTGTAAAATATTAAGTGATTATAAGAAAGGAACCAGGGTTTGTAAAAAGCTATGACGATACAGGAAAATTGATAGGAATAGATTTACTGGCTTATGTGGGCTGGCTGCACGCCTGTTTAAAAGGATTTATGACAAAAATAAATCTGTCAAAAGGAGGTGAGGAAAAACATGGATACAAATCAAAATCTTGAGACCGAAAGGC
>CAYZVE010000059.1:0-6459 GCA_964481805.1 uncultured archaeon
CGGTCTTCTTCTGCTTTTCTAATTTGTTCCTGTTCAATATTGTAGGTTACCATTCCCTACTTCCTTATCACTAATTGTTTTTCCTATTCCTATTCTTAAGGAATTTATACCTTTTCTACAAAATATAAAAAAACATCTTTTAGACTATCTATTATAGAATTATATACTTCTCCTACATTCATTTTTCTATGAAAAATATCATAGTCAGTTATATGTAAATGATATCTTTTATTTATTCTCCGAGTCAATGTCTCTGTAGCTTTGACAAAACATTTATTTCTATTATAACATTGATTACAATTATAACTGTCATCTTTGCATTTCATATTGAGTGAAAAGAAAATACTTGGCATATTTTCATGGAAAGGTATCATTTTAAATGCGACTACTTCTTCTGCTTGAATATTAAAAATCTGTCTCCTTATTTCTGCAAGTGTAATCCTTGCTCTTTTATACGCAGAATTCGCAAGAAACTGAGCAAAATATTGAGGCTTTCTTATCTTATGGTCTCTAATTGTTTTCAAAGTTTGTAAATCTGTTACTTTCCGAGGCATATCTATCTTATTTTTTATATATTTTACAAAAGAATTAGATGGCTTATAATTATGTTCTTGAACATAGTGCAATAATCCAGAAGGCCAAGTCCACTCTTCTATATTATCTGTATATTCTTCTCTACCATTGATACAATTACAAACTTGACATAAAAAATACTTTTTATTTTTTGTAGGTATTATTTGCTTCTGAACCATCAAAAGTTTTTGCACAAAGTTATCTTTATCCCATGTTTGAGGGGCTGGGCATAACTTTTTTTCTTTATAATATTCTTTATGCACTAAAATATATGACCTCCTTTTTATGTTTCCTTTTTTATCTTACTTTGATTCTCTATCCTTATCCCTCTTGCTGTTTTTTCATAATTGCTACTACTAACTCACCTTTTGACTTTGAAGGAAGTCGCCAGGTATTAATTTTAAAATGAGAACATAATATAATTAAGTCCCTAAAACCTAATTCTGCCAGGTGTTCTCTTTGATAGGGTAACCCTTTCAATAGAATTTTTAATCTTCTATACTTTTTTGCTTTTTTCCAGCAAATATTTCTTTGCTTTGTTGAGCAAAAAGTACAATCTTTTTCTAACGGCTTTTTATCTTTGGGGCATACATGGGTCTGCGAGGTTATTACTTCGAGGTCATATACGGAAGGGAATAAATCTTTAATTGTTTTTTGTTGCCTTTTTAGTGTGGTCAATAGATATAACTCTTTATCGATTCTAAATATACACTTTTCCATTCGCTTAAGTGTATATTTTACCCCTGCTAAAGGGTCTTTAACTTTTGGTTTAACTTTTTTAGGTTTTATCTTGGGTTTTGTTTTGGCTTCTGTTTCTACCTGCTCTAGTTGTTTTTTGTCTAACGGACGCTCTTCTCCTTCTGATGACCTTTTCACATCCTGCATTTTTGTATCCTTTCAACTTTTAGAGTTTATAATTATAAGAAGTATATATAATTATGTGAACACTCCCCTACCAATCAAAGATTGGAAGGCAAGGTCAATCCAAACAGCTACATTTTGCAAGACTTGAGAGTAAATATCAGAAAGACTTGGTCTTTCTTTTTTGAGTTTGACAATAGATACGGCTTGAGTATAATAGTTAATGCCTTTCTTTTCCTGTTCCCAAGAAACCTTACGCTGTTCAAGAAAATGATTATACAACCAACGGCATTCTTCAAGAGTTTTATTGAGAATAGTTATTTGTCTTTTTGTGAGGGAAAGTCTATATTTATATGTTTTAAGCATATTTATATTATACACTTAACAAAAAAATTTGTCAAGAGTTATTTTAAGAAAATAGGGCAATTATATTTTTTAATAAGCATATAAATAGTGCTTATAATTCAATAATCCTCGCCTATGATATTCAGCAGCTTTATCAATTACTAATTTAATAAACTTGCAACAATCTTCTATATGATTTTCTTTAGCTATATCTGCCCAACATTGTGTGCCGCATGGCAATAGATAGTCACAAGAAGAACAAATATCTGGTAATATAAACTTTCTTACATTATATGGTTTACAACAAATGCCTAAACCATCAGGTGTAATAGATACTCTTCTAAAACCGGCATCGCAGTCACCTAGATTAAATGGAAACATATTAGAAATAAATCTAGATAATGGCTTTACAATACAATCTGTAGTTTTTAAATCTTTGTCAAAAGATACTGACAAATAATCTTGAATTGATTTTGTTAAAATGTTATCTTTAAAATTCCCCCAAGCAATAGTTGTATCTATTTTCTTACCAATAATATTTTGTAGAATATTTCTTGTCTCATACCAAAAATATGCTTTATTGTGTAAAGTCATTCTTACTGAAAACCTACGAGTTAAACTAGACAAGTTTAATAATGCTTGTAGTAAATCGTATTGTTCTATTCCTCTATAATTAATGCCAAATGGATCTATACTTAATGTTATACTTACATTTGTTTTTGAAACTATTTCCTGCGTTTTATTATCAGGTTTTATCAAAGTAGTTCCATTAGTTATAATATTTGTATATATATTTTTGTCAGATAATATTTCTAAAATTCCTGATAGTAAATCAATATCATAAAATGATTCTCCTCCTAAAATAATAGCTTGATTTACTTTGCTATTATCAAAAGAATTATATAGCTTAATGAATTCTTTTATTGTTAAACTTTGATTTCGGTCAGCAATAATTGTATCAATATAACAATAAGAACATTTAATGTTGCATAGATAGGTAGGAATAATAAACAAGGTTTCTGGTTGATCTGTAAGTTTTGACTTTGTTTTAACAAAACGTTCTATACTTTGTGATCTCAAGTCATCTAATGCACCACTGGAACTTTCACCTGTTAAATATACATTATAAAAAGGCGAATACTTTAGCATGTTAATATATTAGATTGCGATTTTATATTTGTATTGAGATCTTTATCAGCATATTTTATTAATGCAAGTGGAAGAGCAAATTGAATAGCTATTTTTGTTAACCAACACCATGACTCATTCAAAGAAGGGTCATTCCATAAACAAAGACCACCACACGAAAATAAATAGTCACATATAAGACAAATATTATATACAGGAACGATATCGAATACACCGATTCTTGTAGCAGATTCTGGGCATATACATTGTTCACCATCCCAATTTATTGTCTGAGCTCCTCTTCCTGCAAACGAACAAATGCCTTTAGTATTACTAATATGACATAATCCATTTTCTAACTGATTAAGATAAATATTCATCCATGATGATATAGGGTTAGGTATATAAATATTCTTTTTATAAATCATATCTTGAAGATAATAATACAAATAACTTTCTATAAATAATCTTTGACTTTGCGTCAGACTAAATATATCATGACTTTTACCATGCACTACTCCGATGCCCCAAGGGATCTGCTGTCCTATATAGTCATTTATAATTGTTAATAACCTATCTATACGATAACCACGGTTTGTTAAAGTACTACGTATTGAAACACTACATTGATTATCTACTAACTGTTTTAGTCTTTCTAAAACTATATTTATAGAATCTTTATATAAAGAATTTTGTCTCGTATGAAATTCGTAGTTATCATCTGGAGGATCTATACTAACAGTTACATAAACAGATTTATTTTTAGAAGCATAATCCAATAGATTTTCAAAATTTTTGCTAGGTACGAATAATCCAGTAACTATTTCAATATTACAAGATAAATCTAATTCCCGTATAAAATCTATTTCTAAAACAGATTCTCCACCAAAGAACTGTACTATATAATTTTTAGGAATATTACTTAGTATTTGTCGTATCCCGTCATAATTTATTTTTATGTTTTTGTTCCTAGTTTCTTCTGCATAACAATATAAACATCTACCAAAACATTCCGGTGTTAGAACTACTGCTGTCAAGTTAATTTCCCTAGTTAGATTTTTTTTCTTTACGTCTCTCAATCCTTCTTTTAAATCACCAACATTTCGTAATCTATGCTCTTCATTAAACCAACAACCAAATCTAGGATAGAAAAATACTTTGCTACCATTTATTTCATACATGATACATAATTGGTTATATGATAATTTATTTCCTAAAAGTTTGAACATTCTATTTTATCCATGATATAATTATATTTTAAAAAAGGATCCATGCCATATTTATTATATATATTATTTATTGCATTTTTATAAAATATGCGAACTAGTTTACAATGATTCTCAGATATTTTTTGAAAACCGAATAAACATAATCCTTTACAAAGATACCTACATTCACAATCTAAACAGGATGAATTATACATAGCCCAATTATTAATTATAATATTTTCTAAGGGATTATTATTACTTACCATGAATCTTTTATAAACATCTTTATCATATAACATACTAAGTTCATCACAACAATGTAATTTCTTCATAGGATTAACTGCAATCATAGAATTTTCCAAAGGACAAGGATATAAAGAAACGAAATCAAAAGACTGCCGTACAAATTGATAGATAAGACATCTGTCTTCCTTAAAGAGAATATCATTTCCTATAGATTTTATAACATCTTCTACTTCGTTATCTGACAAAACATCATTACTACTACTTTCTATATGACTATTTTCTACAACCCAACCAAGTTCAAATTCTACTCCTATCTTTCTCGCAAAATCTTGTGCTTCTTTATAATCTATATCATTATGAGAGACTGTATACTTTAAAATAATATTAGCATTAATATTATCACAAAGTTTCTTTATCTTTAGTTTATCAAATATACGAAATTTACCATCGATACTAATCTTTATTCTATGAAAATATTTTAAAATATATATTGCTTTATCATTAACAAAAGGTAAACTTGTACTTAAGCCTATTTTTTTAACATTATTCTGACAAGATAGAAAAACTAACTCTTTTAGTAAATCTAATTTTAAAAGTGGTTCCCCACCTAGAACAAAAATATGAATAGGATTCATAAAATGAATAATTTCTTTTAGAAAAGAAAGGTCGAGGTTTTCTTTAGAAGTGTATAGCTTATTGTTAGCCGTACTAGCATAACAAAAACTACAACTGTTTGGGCAATTCCCTGTTATATTTATAACAAGAAATTTCGGTCTAAATAAATAAGAATTGTTTTTATATAGAACAAAAAGTTTTCTATTATACTCTTTAAAATCTACAGTTTTTGCATTATTTAATTCAGATTTATCTTGATAGTATTTATTAAATATACTGTTGTATTTGACCATTTCCTACTTCTACTCCTATAGATAATTTTTCTAAAATCCTCGTTGATAACATTATAGCGTTTGTTATAGAAACACTTTTTATAAGTTTTGAGCAAGGAATGTAAGGACATGTTGAGAAAAAACAATTAATATTTCCAAAGCATGCATTACATTCTTCTTTGTATATAGAATTTAATTTCGTAGAACGATAATATTGCACTATATCTGTACTTATATTATCAAAATCGCATATTAAATCCTTGAAATTCTCAAGTGTACAAGCACCAACACAACCGTACAAATTATTTTTGTCAACGTATAATCTATTATAAGTGCAACGCTGTTTCTGCAAAGATTGATTAATTAAAGTTCTATCCCAGAGACTATGATATTTATTTATATCTAATGTATACCAAAGTTTATTCAATAAATCTGAAGTTATATCTATATCATTGATACAAGAATTAGACAAATTAATTCCTGGATATATCGAAAAAGTAAATACTTTTTCGTTATATTGTTCTACAAAATAATCTAGTAAATCTATTGCATTGTGTGAAGTTATCATATATGATAAATGCAATTTGTTTTTACTTATACTATCTAAATTTAATTTATTATAATACTCTTTACATTTATCTATAGCAGCAAAATTATCAGTATGTATTGTAAGCATATAATCAGTATCATATTTTTCTGTTACTCTATATACGTCATCTACAAGACTATAACCATTACTGTATATCAATATTTTTATATTACTAACATAATCTAATATTTTTTTAATTGTATCAATATAAAAAACCGGTTCACCTCCTAAAAATATTAGACTTTTTATATCAAGTTCTCGAATTGTTTTAACTATTTTTTCTATATCAATAACAGTATTGTTTATATCTTTTGATACAAAACAATAAGGACACTTAAAATTACATTTGCTGCCGAGATAAATTAAAAGTGATAAATCATTTTTACAATTTATTTTTGGTATACAAAAATCAAATTGGTCTAATGAAATTTTTATATCATAACTTTTTTTAGGTAATTTAACAACAGTACGTAAAGATGGATAATATTTATATTCTTTCCAAGTAATAAAAGGTATTAACATTTATATATCTCATGTAGAAATAAAGTAAAAAAGAATTGTTATTATATAAAGAGTACTGTAGTATATCCAACCCCCCAAAACTTGTAGTTTTTATAGAATA
>CAYZVE010000060.1:0-6434 GCA_964481805.1 uncultured archaeon
CCTTATCCATTTTCAGGTTCAATCCACATGCACCACAGTAATTAGCATCTTCAGGATTATCGTGATTGCAGAACTTAGAGGGGCATTTCATTCCTTTCACTTGAAAATTATAAAATTTATTATAGTTATGATTATGAGGATTAATCCAATAGCTTCAAAGAACAAACCTATGATGTCAGGTTTTCTTATTTTTGCTCTGATGACGAGGGGTGCTCCTGTATAAACATTGGGTTCTTTTATTTCTGTATAATGTTTGTAATTTTTCCATTCCCCTAAACCTATAAGCAAAATTCCAGTCGAAAACAAAATTAATTGTTTGTTTGTAATCCATTGTGTTGGTATAAATAATGAAAAAACTAGAAGCAAACCACCTAAATAAACAAAAACCATATACCAAGAGTCAATCTTTAATGACTTGAAATAATCTGCCATTCACACCACCTTTGTTTGATACTTAATTTTAATCAAATATTATCCAGCTCTTTCAAAGTCTCTATTATCTTCTTCTCCAAATCTAGAATTTTACCCTTTATAACTGTTGGTTTCTCATATTTCACTTCTTCATACTCTATTTCCCTGTATTTGGAGATGCTTAGGTCATAATCATTCTCTATAATCTCCTCAATGGGGACGAAGAAACACTTTTCTTTTCTATCAGTCGGGTTATCTTTCTCTCTTGATTTGAATTTACTAATAATATCTGGAATATCGTTCTCAGTGGTGGGTGTCCTCTTATCATCCAAACTGAAGCCATCATTCTCCATACCATAAAACCACACCCGTTTAGTTGGTTCACCCTTGACAAAAACCAAAACACCCGTAGAAACACCAGAATAAGGTTTGAAGACACCAGCTGGCATTGAGATTACGGCTTCCAGCCTACACTTTTCCAATAATAATTTTCTCACTTTTTTGTGAGCATTTGAATTTCCGAAGATTACACCATCTGGAACTATAACAGCACACTTCCCTCCACTAGTCAATAACCTATACATCAGCTCCAAAAACAAAATCTCGGTTTTCTTATTTTTTATTGTGAAGTTCTCGCTAATTTCAGACTCGTCTATACTACCCTTGAAAGGAGGGTTAGCAAGAACTATGTTGTAATAGTTCAATTCGGTGTAAAGTCTTGACAATGTATTCATTTGTGTTATTTTTGGTTCATCAATCCCGTGCATCATCATATTCATCAGGGAAATTCTGACCATAGTTGAATCTATGTCAAAACCATAAAAGGTTCTTTCCCTCAAGGATTGCCATTGAATATCATTCAGCTTGTCACCCTTGAAATTGTATTCCTTACCATCCTCGTCTTTCTTAATCAGTTCCTTAGAGGTATTCTTTTTCAGGATATGCTCAAAACTGGCTACAAGGAAACCCGCTGTTCCACAAGCTGGGTCACAGATAACATCCCCATATTCTGGGTCTACCATTTGAACCATCATCTTAATTATATGTCTGGGTGTTCTGAACTGACCATTCTTCCCAGAAGTTTTTAGTTCGGACAAGAGATATTCATAAATATCACCCCTTGTATCTCTGTTTTGCTCCTTAATTTTCATTGTGTTAATGATTTTTACGGCTTCTATCAGTAGGGAAGGTGTAGGTATAACGAAAACAGCATCTTTCATATATTGAGTGTAAAGGGAATCTATTCCACCCAGTTCCTTCAAGAAGGGAAAGACCTTAATTCTTACATGGTCTAGGATTTTATTTGCTGGATATTCTGTCCAAATAGACCATCTACAATCTTCGTAACCTTCAAAGAGTGACCTGAATTTGGTACCAGATAATTTGGAATCCTGCTGTCTTTTTACATCCTCGTCTTCAAGTTGTTTCATAAAAAGTAAGTAGGACATCTGTTCAATCGCTTGCAAGGGATTGGATATACCCCCACTCCAAAACTTATCCCAAAGTTGGTTGATTTTTGATTTTAGTTCTGAGTCTAACATACTAATTCACCTCTAAAAGCTCTTTGTATCAAGGAATCAAACATAGAATCAATTTGTTGTTTTGATTTTTCTTGATTAATTTTAACTTTCTGAATATAATTAAAAATAGAAGCAAATTTATTTTGTAAATTAACATCTGGGAATGGAACTTCAACCGATTTTATTATATTTAAGTTAAGATTAGGCTGGTTACCTCCTCTACCCATCAGTCGTATTCTTTTATATGATGATATTAGAAAATACCATAAATAATCCATATTTATTTTATTTGATGGTAAAATAGCAGCACAAGCTTGGTTGGAAGTTGATTCAATACCTAATTTTGCTGTTCTACCCATAGTTTTTCCTTGCCCATACATCGCAATTAATATCGTGCCTTTAGGGTAAAATTTCATATCAGCTTCTTTAACTGCATCTTCCGTTATATGCTCTTGACTACCACAAATTATATTATCTTTTAATTCTGTTGTTTTAACCCAAGGTATACTTCCATTAAAATAGTCCTCATTTTTTCTGCTTGGTGTTTTCCCTGTTTTAACTTCAGTTAATTCCCCTATTTTTTTAGTTTCACTTTTTTTAGTTTTTCTAAACATCTCCAAAAAAACACTTTCCAAATACTCTTTTGTCAAGTTGTCAGCTTTCTCTCTCCAGTTCTTGAGTTGGCTGACTTTGTCAAGGATGGAAACTATTTTATTTTGGTAATCACTTGGGGGAATTAATATTTTGAACTTTTTTATTTTATTGTCACTTATTGCTTTTTGAGTTGCTCCAGTAGATTCTTTATTTTTTTTGTTTTGAAAATCAGATGTTATTAACCAATAATACAAATATTTAGGTATAATTTTTTCTTTATTCGTTATCCTCAATATTGCAAAACCTGTAGAATATAAATTATCTTTGTCTTCTTTTGTTATTAAATAAACTTTTTCTGTATCTTTCATTTTTGCAAATAAAACATCATTCTCTTGAACTTCCATATTTGCTCTACTTGGTCTAGTTTCATATTCAAACTCTTCATAATTAACTATTTTCCCAGTTTCTATTGAACCAGTTGCAATATATCTTTTTTTTCCATTAAATTTCTTAACACCAGATTTAACTAATTCAATATATTTTTCTAATTTGACTTCTTCCCATTCATTTGGTAAATTCTTCATTTCTTTCCCCTTAATAAACTACTCGGAACAGGAATCGAAGTTTTGTTTTTTTTCTTGATGAAAACTTCTCTTTCCTCTAAGGATTTTCTAAACTTATCATTCAGTTCTTGAAAAAATTCTGGAGATATGTTTTTGATGACTTCAACAACTTCCCCGTTATCAAATTCAATTGACCAAGAAAAGTCATCAGTTGCTTTATTGTATCCGATTTTATTTCTTCCAGCTATGTTGTGAGGTAAAGGTATATCCACCTCCCTCAAAAGAAGGTCTCTGATTAGTGAGGATATTGTAACACCTTTCTTTTCACAGTAATCTTGAAGTAAAGTGAATTCTTCCCTGGTGATTTTAGCAGAAATTGTTGTGTACTCTGATTTATTTTTCATACAGTAATTATTGAAGTTACTAGTATTTAATATTGTATGTAAACATAGGTTTACCTTATTTTAATCTAATTCTGTTACACTTCTCGACTATCTCTTCTAGTTGGGGGTATTCAAATTTATCGAGAGGATTCTCGTTAGAAAGTGGTGGCTTACCGAAGTCGAATATCTCTATATGCTTTCTATCAGCAAATACCTTCTTCAACATCTCAAGAAATTCGAGCTGTTTGGAATTATAATTGTTGTTCTTGACTATGTATTCGTCAAATTCCCTTTCTATCATTGTTTTGGGGTCATAATCATAGGTAAGACCTATTATTTTCCTAAGGAACAGGAGAAAGTCAATTTTTTGGTATTTCTGAACCTTCTCTATAGTCAGCTCTGGTCTTATCTTGGAAAGGTCTTCCTCTAACTGTAAGAGTTCCCTTGAGGTTATACCTTGTTTGTTCTTGATTTTGTTTGCGAGTGGGTTAGTTGCCAAAAATTTCTTTAGTTTTTCGTCCTCCTTGACTTCTTTCTCAAATTTCTCAACACTTATTACAAGGTCTGGGGCGTCTATTTGTATAATACTTTTGGGGTCTGGCTCATAGTATTTCATCAAAGGAGCCAATTTCTTTATTAAGAACTCCACATCTTCAAAAGTCAAATCGTCCCAGAAGTCTTCTTGCAGAGGTTTTATAATTAGTTCCCTGTTTGAGTTGATTTCTGAGAGATTACTCTTCTGCAGGATATTCTCTAGCATTTGCTGGACATACACTTTTGACTTTTCTATGGATTCCAAGTCCTTGTTCAGTATGTAATCAAATAGTTTCTCTGTGTTCAGTATGAAGGAGGACACATTTGGATTAGTTCCCTGTTTCAAAATCATCAGCGGGGCAATTTCCTTCCTTAGTTCCTCAATATACTTTTCAAGCTCAAATTTACCCAGCTTTACCTTCTTAATGGTCTGGAGTTTTTCTCTCACGATGAAAGATTCCTCATCAAGTGAATTCAAGTCCTCGAAAATCTTCTCCTTGATTATCTCCTTTTGTTTCTCGTCTAAATCTCTGTCCAAAAGTTTGACTCTGTTCAGGAATATTTTTGTAAGGACACCTTCCCTTTTTCTCTCCTCTTTAGACCTGATGAATTTGTGATACTTTATGTTAGAAAAACCACCTACTGTAAAGTCCAAAATTAAAAAGTTCTTTTTCTCTCTTTTTTCTAGCCAGTCCTTGTTTCTGCAAGCCTCCAAATTTCTTGTTCCTCTACCCACCATCTGCCAAAATCTCACATCGGAATAAACAGGTCTGACAAAAACGAGATTACAGACTTCTGGGACATCGATACCCGTATCCAACATCCCCACAGAAAGAGCTATTCTCGGTTCTGAAGACAATTTAAATCTTACAACTTCATCTTCCGCCCTATACATCTTTGAGGTAATTACCTGAACATCTGGACTCAATAGTGGAAATAGTTTGCCGAAAATTTTCTTCATATATGTAGCATGCCTTTGGCTTGCACAGAAGAATATTGTTTTGCAGGGTTTGCCTTCATCTGACTTGTAACACCTATCCATAAATTCCCTTATTATGATTTCATTTGTCTTATTGTCCATAAAGACCCTGTCAAATTGGGAACCAGAGAGTTCAAGAATTTCTGGGTCTTGCTCCTGCCTCCTTAATTGGTCTTTCAGTTCTGATGTCAAAGCCGTCCCTTTTATTCCTAATGAAAGGACTTTGGTCTCTATAATTTCAGCAACATAGGGAACCAGTATTTTATCAAGAACAGCTTCATCATAAGAATACTCTACAGTGGGTTTGAAATCCTCACAACCGAACAGCTCATAGGTATTTCTGACCTCATAAGCTGTAGGTGTAGCTGTTAAGCCTATTTTTATTGCATCAAAATATTTGTTAACTAAATTATTTTTATCATAAATCGACCTATGAGCCTCGTCAAAAACAATTAAATCAAAAAAACCAGAACTGAATTTTTCAAAGAATTTCTTTTTACCCCCTCCCATTAGGGTTTGAACTGTTGAGGTATAAAGCCTACAGTTGGGATTGAAACCTTTTCTTAAATCCCCTATAGGTTCAGAAAAAAATCTACTGAAACCCTCTGTTTTGGCTTGGTTGGCTAAAGAAATACGGTCAACTATGAACAGCACATTCCTTACTTTATTTGAATTTATTAGGACATCAATAATAGCCATTGCTACCCTTGTCTTACCAGTTCCAGTTGCCATTTGAATCAAGGCAGACCTGTAACCTTTTGAAAAGTGCTCACTTAATTTTCTGACTATTATTTTACTCTTTGTTCTATCAACTATTCTTGTATCAATTTTAGCTTCAGAAGGGTCTCTTTCATTCAGATATAATTCCCTCCTTCTTTTTAGGTCTGACTGGGTGAAAGGGTTACTTATGTCTCTTTCAATCCCTTTTTGGTCTATTAAACACCACTTTTGACCGTTAGTTAAGAAAATTGGTAGTTTTTCTTTGGTTTGGTTTCCTATGTCCTTTGCATATGTCCTAGCTTGTATCCTTCCTATTTCTTCATCTTTAGAGAATTTCTTGGCTTCAATTATCGCTAGGGGTGAATTATCCTCAGCTAAAAGAAGGTAGTCTACGCATCTATCCCCAGTTTCTGGTTTTTCAACGCATATGACATAGTCTTTATTTACAAAATCGGATTTAATGGAATTGACTTCTCTCTTCACGTATTTGTCATCCCAACCAGCTCTTTTTAGTTGTTTATCTATCAGTTCACTTCTAGTTCTTCTCTCGCTGAGTTCCTGAATAACTTCCATATTTATTTTAGATAGAATTAGAGTTAATAAGTTCACTGTTGATATACAAACTCTCCTAAATAGCTTAATTACACTTAAAAATCTAAATATTATTGATTGTGTATGGGTGGCTGGATACCAATAGAAACGGTAGAATTAGAATGCCCGTTTTGCCATA